>CAYFVS010000239.1:0-25598 GCA_964346565.1 uncultured candidatus Brocadiaceae bacterium
CCCGGCCCGGACATGGTGCCGACCAACACCGGAGCGCTTCACCAGGTGACGCTGCCCCTGCACGGGACCATAGCCAATACACCCGCCGCCCGCGTGGCCGTCCGCGTGCGGCCCAGGCCGCCCTACGAGCTGTCCGTCGTGGGCGAGGTCTATGACACCCGGATGTTCGGCACGTGCTACCGCATGGAGTCGGTTGTCTCGACGGTGCCCGGTTCTTCGGAGTTTGCCATCAGCGACACCATCGAGAACCTCGGTGGGACGCCTTCGGAGTTGGAACTGCTTTACCACTGCAACTACGGGCCGCCCCTGCTGGGGGAGGGTGCACAGGTGCTGGCGCCGGTCGAGTACGTCTGTCCGCGCGACCAGCACACGCTGGAAGAGTCCGGGAGCTGGGACACCTACGGCGCACCCGAGGCGGGTTACGCCGAGCGGTGCTACTTCCTGCGCCTGCACGGCGACGAGAACGGCAAGACCGTAGTGGCTCTGGTTACCCCGGACGGCAGCCGGGCCGCCACCATCCGCTACTCGGTCCAGCAGTTGCCCGCCTTCACCATGTGGAAGAACACGGCCGCCGAGGCGGACGGCTACGTCACCGGGCTGGAGCCCGGCACGGACTACCCGAACTCGCGCAGGTTCGAGCGGGAGAGAGGCCGCGTCGTTGAGCTGCCGCCCGGGGGCACCTACGAGACCAAACTGCGCCTCGCGGTTGTGAGCGACCCGCAGAAGGTGGCGAAACTGCGGGATGAAGTGGATTCCCTCGTCCGGGACAAGCCGTCCGAGGTCGCTGCGGCGCTCGATCCCGACTACTGCCCCGACGCCTGAACGCCCGCCAGCGGGAGCCACGGATGCTGAAGGACCTGCGGGAGAAGCTGGAGACGATCCGATGGGAGGACGCCGCCGAGCTGTCCTGGTGGGTCAAGTTGGTGCGGCGACAGGTGGGGCTCTACTTCTACATCCTGCGCGAGCTCGTGCGTGACCGGTGCCTGCACCAGGCGGCCGCCCTGACGTTCACCACACTGCTCTCGCTGGTGCCGCTGTTCGCCGTGGCGTTCTCGCTCTACCGCTCCTTCGCCGGCATCGAGCGGCTGGCAGATCGCGCACAGGATGCCATATTCCATTTCGTGCTGGCCCGGCCGCTGGTGGAGCGCGTCATTCCCGCGGAGGAGGCCGGCCCGTCGATCGCCGAAGCAGTGGCGGCCATGTCCCTGCAGGAGCTGCTGGACGCCGCCGCCGAACGCTCCCGCGAGGGGGACGGCGCGGGTGCCCTGCGGCTCTATGCCGCCGCGCTGGAGGTGGGGGCCGATGCGGACGAAGTCCGCCGCCGCGTCAGCCGGCTGCACCTGCCGCCGGCAAGGCTCGCCGTCCGTTACCTGGAGCAGCTCAGCCCCGATGACGTGCAGCGCTACCGTGAGGCCGCCGGCCTGCCGGCGCCGCAGCAATGGAACGAGGAACTGGTGCGGATCGGTCGGGAGAGCTTCGGCGAGGCCGTGGAGGCGTTCGACGAGGGCCGGTTCGATGAGGCATTGACGGCCCTCAACCGCGCCGAGCAGGCGGGATACAGCCCGGCGGAGACGCGCGTGATTGCAGGCCGCACGCATCTCGAGGCCGCCCGCCAGCACCAGGCGGAAGGCCGTCTGACCGACGCGGCTGAGCACTACCAGGCCGCGCTCAGGAGCTACTCCGACGCGCTGTTCGTCAGGGCGCGCCAGAGAATGGCGGACGAACTCGCGCCGGTGCTGGCCGACCACCGCGACGCGCGCCAGTCGCTGGGCCACCTGCTGCTGGAGCTGGGCAAGGAGGAGGCCAATCTCTACCGCTCTGTCGCCGGCCGCGCCGGCGCCTCGCCCGAGGACACGCTCCGAGCGGCCGTGCAGGACCTGGGCAACGCGGCCGAACTGCTGGAAGACCCGGCCCCGGCTCACATTGCACTTGCCGAGCTGCTGTGGGAGACGGCCGACCGCCGGGAGGAGGCCCGCGGCCACTACGAGGCGGCCCTTCAGGGGCCGCGCGGCGTCGCTGCCCAGGGCATCAGCACCGTGGCCGCCGATTACATCCGCGCCTTCATTGACAAGGTCGGCCAGGCCCGCATCGGCATCCTGGCCACTGTCTTTCTCATCGTCACGGCCACCTCGCTGCTGAGCACGATTGAGAAAACGCTCAACAACATCTGGAAGGTCACCGAGAAGCGTTCCTTCTGGGTGAAGTTCACCTCGTTCTGGACGCTCATCTGCCTGGGCCCTCTGCTGATCGGCGCGACCATCTGGGTGCAGGAGAGCCTCGGGCGCTACTTCGCATATGCCTTCCGCGGCACGCCCGTGCTCGGGCCACTGGTGCGCGTCGTGACGACGGTGGGACACTACGTGCTGCCGTTCATCACCACGTGGCTGCTGCTGGTGGCGGTGTATAAGTTCCTCCCGCACACGCGCGTCAAGTTCGTCAGCGCCGCGTGGGGGGCGTTCATCGGGGCGTTGCTGCTGACGCTGGCCCGGCCGCTGTTCACCCTCTACGTGATGAACGCCATCCGTTACGAGCGCATCTACGGTTCCCTGGGGGCGATACCGATCTTCCTGCTCTGGCTGTGGCTGCTGTGGGTGATTGTGCTGTTCGGGGCGGAGGTCTCCTTCACCATCCAGAACGTGGGCCTGCTGCGCTACCACGACAAGCTGCGCCGGCTGTCTGACGTGTTCATTGACCGCTACCTGGCTGCCCGGATCATGATGTACGTGGCGCGGGAGTTCTGGGAGAGCGGCGAACCGGTGACTGCGGCGCGCCTGGCGGAGATACTCCAGATCACCCCCGAGGAGGCCAGCGACGCGGCGAACCGCCTGGTCAAGCTGGGGCTGCTGACGCCGGTGGGCGGGCAGATGGACGAGTTCCACCCGGCGCGCGACCTGTCACGGCTGAAGCTGAGCGAGGTGCTGAGCATCACCGACCGGTTCCGCGCCGAATCCCGCTCGACTCAGCCGGAGAACACCCCCTACGAGGACCGGTTGGAGGCGGCGTTCCGCTCCGCCATAGCGGCCCAGGACGAGACGCTCGGGGGCATGACTTTCCGAGACCTGCTGGAGCAGTGCGAGCGAGAGCGAAACAAATGGCCCCAGGGCGGGGGCCTCAGAGGGTAGGGGGCGTTCTCAGAGGAGGTACTCGGCCAGTTTGCCTTCGGCTTGTTCCTCGGGCGGCTGGCGTTCCAGGAACTGCTGCACGAAGGGGTCCGGGCTGTTGCGTATCTGCTCCGGCGTGCCAAGCCCGGTCAGGCCGTTCTCGCGGAAGATCGCTATGCGGTCGGCGATCCTCATGCTGCTGGCGATGTCGTGGGCGACCACCACCATGGTCGCCCTGTACATCTCGCGCAGGTGCAGGATGACCTCGTCAATGCCGGCGGCGATGATGGGGTCCAGCCCCGTTGTGGGCTCGTCAAGGAACAGGATGGTAGGGTCCAGGGCGAGGGCGCGGGCGAGGCCGGCCCGCTTCTTCATCCCCCCGCTCAGCTCCGAAGGCATCAGGTTCTCCACCCCCCTCAGGCCGACCTGGGTCAGTTTGAGCTTGACCACGATGTCAACCACCGGGTCGGCCAGCCTGGTGTGCTCCCGGAGCGGGAAGGCGACGTTCTCCCCGATGGTCATGCTGTTGAACAGGCCGCCGCTCTGAAACAGAACGCCGACCGACCGGCAGTAGGACCGGTACTCGGCTTCGCTCATCTTCGTGATGTCCCGCCCGTCAATCTCCACGGACCCGCTCAGCGGCTTCTGAAGCCCTATGAGGTGCCGCAGGAAGGTTGACTTGCCGCACCCGCTCTGGCCCATGACGACCAGTATCTCCTCCGGCTCAACGTCCAGGGAGATACCCTCCAGCACCAGGTTGTCGCCGTAGGCGGCCGAAAGGTCCCGGACTCTGATCATCGTCCGCCCCTTCTCAGAACGCTCCGAAGACTGCGCCCGCGAGCGAGACCACCGGCGACTGCTCGCGGTAGGTGTCCAGCATGGCCTGCAGGTCGTCGGCAATGGAGGTGATGCGGTCGTAGAGTTTGTCGTCCATCATCATCTTGCCCAGAGTGCCCTTGCCGTCAGCGAGCGCCGCGGTGACCTCGTTCAGGTCGTCCATGGACTTGTTGAGCTTCTGATACGTCTCGTCACTGGCAAGGAGGCGCCCCAGCGTGCCCTCGGAGTTGGCTACACGCTCGGATACGTCCCGCAGATTGGCGGTCAGCTCGCGCAGTTCGGAGGCCAGTTCCTCGTCCTGGAGGAGCTGGGACAGTATGCCCTTGCCCTCCTGGAATCCCTCCGCCACCTTGCCCAAGGCGTCCACCGAATCGCGGAGCCTGACGTACAGCTCCTCGTCCTTCAGCAGTCTGCCGGCGGTTCCCTGTCCGTCCTGCAGCTCGGCGGAGATGCTCCTCAGGCTCGCGGACATCTCCTTGACGTCGGTGGTTATGGTCTCCAGGTCAGCCGCTAGCTGGTCGTCCATGAGCAGCTTGCCGAGAACGCCTTCCCCCTTCTCCAGGCGCTCGGAGGCCTTCTTCAGCCCGGCCACGGCCCCTTCCGCGTCGCCGACCGTCGCCTGAAGCTGATTGAAGAAGTCCTCATCCTGGATCAGTCGGGCCAGCGTGCCCTTGCCCTCGCTTATCTGCTCGACGACCTGGGAGATGCCCTGGAAGGAGTCAGAGACCGTGGTCAAGGTCTCGGTTGACTTCTCGATCACCTGGGTGATGCTGGGCGTGACGCCGGTCTTTGGGACGGATTCACCGTCCGCGAGCACGCGCGCGCGAGGATCTCCCCGCTCGATGGAGATGTAGTTGCCCCCGAACAGCGTGCTCATCTTGATATAGGCGGTGTCCTCCGCCCGGACCCGCACCCCGCTGCGGATCCACAGAGCGGCCTTGACGGGGCTCTCGGTGTCCGCCCGCGTGTCAATGGTCAGGTCTGTCACCGTGCCCACCGGCACGCCGGCCAGGCGCACTATGTCCCCTTCGTCCAGAGTCTGGGCGACGGGGAACCGGGCGTACAGGTTGTACCCCTTGCCCAGGTGGAACTGCCAGTTCTTCACGTAGAACGTCGCCAGGGCGAAGATCATCAGCCCCCCAAGGAGCAAAATCCCGATCAGCACTTTGCGGCCCATGTTGTTCCCCTCCTCGATCTTGTTGCCCGCACGTCCGGCGATAGAGCAAGTGACCGCACATAGACGCGGGTTAGCGCAGACAGAGTTCTCCACCTGACCTCAGAGGTCGTAGCTTCTACTCCGGAGTCGCTCCAATCTGCGTTCCTCTGCGTCAACCGGCGGTTCCCTCTCATCTCAGAACGCCAGGAGTACCTTGCTGATGAAGTAATCGGCCACGATTATCGCCAGCAGGCTGTGCACGACGCTGCGGGTTGTGCTGCGGCCGACGCCCTCGGCGCCGCCGGTCGTCTTGAAGCCGTGGTAGCAGCCCGTCATAGCGATGATGCCCCCGAAGATGAAGGCCTTGGCCAGAGAGCGCACCATCTCCTTGAGCGTCAGGTACTGGAAGAACAACTGGAAGAACTGGTTCGGTGCCACGCGCACGTAAATCCACGCCATGAACGCCCCACCAAGCAACGCGAACAGGTCGGCATAGGCCACCAGCGCCGGGGTGAGCACCGAGCAGGCCAGCAGGCGGGGCGACGCCAGGTAGGCCGCCGGGTTGACGCCCATCGAGCGGAGAGCGTCTATCTCCTCCGACACCTTCATGGTGCCGATCTCGGCCGCGTACGCGCTGCCGATGCGGCCGGCCAGGATGAAGGCGGTGAACACCGGCCCGAACTCCCAGACGATGGCCAGCCCCGTCAGCCCGACGAACTTCTCCTGACCGAACCGGCTGAGCTGGTCCCCCGCGTAGAGCACCAGGATCAAGCCGACGAAGACGCCGAACACCGAGACGATCAGCAGGCTCCGGTTGCCCACCTCGTAGCATTGCTTGGCCAGCAGCTTGTGCCGGCGGACGGCTTCCCCCGCGTGGCGCACGCTGCTCCAGGTCAGCTCGCCCACGTCATAAGCCGAGGTGCAGACCTGCCGGCTGTATTCAAGCAGTGCGGCCCTCATGCTCCGGCTCCGTCAGTTTGTCACCGAACGGTATGTAGAAGACGCGGTATCTGCGGCCCGTGTCCGTCCACGAGAATTTCAGCAGCCCGAACAGGAGCGAAACGTAGCGACCTTCCTGGCCGACCACATCTCCTATGCTATCATACGTGAACAGAGGACCCAGGCTCAGGTAACGCCCATCCGGGCCGCGCCGGTGATGGTAGAGGCGAGACAGCAGTCGCGTCTCCCTGGTGCCGTCCTCAGCCCGGTGGTACTGCACGAAGTCCAGGAAGGCCCGGTAGTTCCGCTTGTATCCGCGGGTTGGGTCGCGCCATCCGCGGCTGGCGATCCAGAAGTGCTTCGCGCCGTCGGGTTCAGCTTCCCATGTGGACAGGGGCCACACAGTGATTCGTCGCCCGCTTCTCGGGGGTCCGTCCTCGTCCAGGCAGCGCTCACGGTGATCCCAGTAGAACGGCGCGACGATCAGGCCCCGTTTGCGCACGCCGGCCTCCAGTCTGTCGAAGTCCAGCCAGATGATGGGCCACAGAATGCGGTGTCGGACCCAGCTCCGCTCGGGGTCCTTCTGCGGCGTGCGATAGCGGACGGTGCGCCAGTAGAAAGGGAAGATCCGGAACGTGTCCGACAGAGGCTCCTCGATGACGCTGACGATGTTCCACAGGGCCGCCCAGCCGACGCTTTCCTGCTCTTCACGGCTGTCCCAGGCACGGCGCATGCCCAGCAGCGCGAAGCGGGAGGCCACCAGAGCGCCCTCTCTGTCGTAGGTCCGAACGCTGGCGTAGAAGGGCACGAACACCTTGACCGTGTGGTAGTAATCGCCCCCGTTGTCCAGCCGTCCCCACCGGATCAGCGGCCATAGCACGTCCCGGCGCACGTAGACGGCCTCCCCGCGGGATCTGCGCTGATAGACGTAGAGCGGCCAGAAGCGGTACTTGATCACGCGGCCCTCCGCCGCGCGGCCATAGGTGAGAATGGGCCACAGCACGTCGTGCCGCACGTAATCGCCCTGACGGAAGTAGCTGTAAAGGGGGAAGAGCACGAAGCTCCAGGTCGGGCCGAGCACGTTGTGGGTCACGCCCCCCAGGGGAAACAGCGCCAGGTAGGGACCGTGCTCCGCCGTGCTGCCCCACCGCAGCACCTGCAGCAGGTGCGCGTGCACCGAATAAGCCTCAGCGGAGTCGGACCACGTCTTCTGATAGTGCCAGAACGGGAACAGCCGGAAGCGCGTCTCCTGGTCCGCACGGCGGAAGTACAGGCCCAGCGGCCACAGGAACTGCACCTGGAAGCGGTCTCCCGGGCCCGTCTGCGCGTTGTAGAAGGGGCGGACGACGTGCCAGGCCGCCTCGCCGTCGTCGTGGCGCTCGAAGAAAGGGTACAGGAACTCCGTAGTGCGCTCCACGTGCGCATCCTGGCCCGTGCCGACGCGCCGCACCTCGTGGAAGTAGACGGGCCACAGGTTCACCCGGCCTGCGGCACAGCCGCCGAGAAGGGCCGAGCTGGACAGAACTGCCAGGGCAAGCAGCGCTCTGCCAAGGACGGCGGGCGGGGCCGGCTGGGGGCAAAGTGCGCGGGCAGTGGCTGTGCCGCGGGGACCAGCGCGCGCCGGGTCCGAATGGGCCCTCACCGAAGTGTGACCGACCAGTAGGCTTCGTCCAGGAACTGTCTCCACGAGTAGTATTTCCTGCGCCGGAGCTTCAGCCGTATCATCGGGTTGACCTTCGGCCGGAAGGGCTGCCGGATCAGGTGCATTCCCGCCTCGCCCGGCGTGCGGCCCCCTTTCTGCTTGTTGCACTCGGTGCAGGCACACACGACATTGCTCCAGTTCGTCGCGCCACCCCGCGACATGGGAACGACGTGATCAACGCTCAGTTCAGAGGAGGGGAACTTCGCGCCGCAGTATTGACAGGAGTTCTCGTCCCGGGCGAACAGATTCCGCCGGTTCAGGCTCACCGTGCGCCGGGGGCAGCGATTGTAGAACAGCAGGCGGATGATGCGCGGCACCTGGATCTCGAAACTGACCGTCGAGACCCACTCCGCCTCCTCGTCCGCCAGCCCGTTGCGGCGCCGGAATTCGCTGATCTCCTGCCAGCTCTCGAAGCTGTAGAGGCCGAGCCTGCCGTCTTCCATCAGCACGACTTCGGCCACCGCCTTGAACAACATGCCGAACGCCCGTCGCACCGTCACGACGTTGACCGGCACGAACGAGCGGTTCAGCACAAGCACGCTGGCCTCCAGGGCAGTGCGAGACATCGGAACTCCCCTTAGTTGCACGCGCGCGCCGCCTCTACGGCGCCTCAACACAGAATATAGGCGAATGCGGAGTGTTTGACAAGTCGCCACCGGCGCCGCGTGCTCCGCAACCATCGGCTTTTGACACCCACGGGATGCCGACGTAGTATGATAACGTGGTCCCGGTGGACTCAAGGAGATCGAGCATGGAGCGGCTGCTCGAAGAGCTGACCTTTCAGGACGGGCTGGTGCCCGCAGTGATCGCCGATGAGCGTGGCACCGTGCTGGTGCTGTGCTACGTGGATCGGGAGGCCCTGCGCAAGACGTTGGAGACGGGGCAGGTCCACGTGTTCCGCCGGTCGCGGGGGCGCGTCATGCTGAAAGGGCAGACCAGCGGGCACACGCAGCAGGTCAGGGAAGTGCGCGTGGACTGCGAGGGCAACTCCTTGCTGTTCGTGGTGGCACAGGAGGTGGCGGCATGTCACATGGGCTACTACTCGTGCTACTTCCGCCGCTACGACGCCGAGGCGGACGCGCTGGCGGTGTGCGAGGAGCGCGTTTTCGACCCCGGGGCGGTTTACGGGCAGTGAGGGAAGCCGAGGGTTTGAAAAGGGCAGGGCGGTTAGTATAATATCTTTCAGAGCCGATTGTTGGGAAGACAAGGACTGAACCGAAGCCTTGAGGAGAAGGACGATGGCGAAAAGGGACAGATATCTGAGCTACGAGCAGGCGCTCCAGGAGCTCCAGATCAACCGGAGCCAGTTGAACCAGTTCATCCGCGAGGGCCGTCTGCGGGAGCATGTCATCTCCGGCGAGACGAAGTTCCGGCAGTCGGAGGTCATGGACCTGAAGCAGTCCCTGGCCAAGCGGCCCACGATTGTGGCCGGGGACGTGCAAGAGGAAGAACGCACCACCGACATCCTGGGCGAGGCCGAGGCGGGGGCGGCCGAGCCGCCGACCGAGATGCTGGAGGAAGCGGGCGAGGTGACCGAGCGTGAGACCGAACTGCTCGGCGAGGAAGCGCCGCTGGCGACCGAAGTGCTCGGCGAGGAGGAGCCGATGGTGGCGGCCGTGCGGGAGACCGAGCGGCTGCCGGAGGAGCAGGGGTTCGAGCTGGAGGGCATCGAGGTCGAGCAGGAGGAGCTGGAACGCCCGCTGGCTGAGGAGGCAGCGGCTGGCGAGACCACGCTGGAAACCGAGCTCGACCTGGCCGCCGTTCGTGCGGAGGCCGCCGAGGGTGAGGAAGAGGAGTTCTTCGACTTCGCCGAGGCGATGGAGGAGGAGTTCGAGCTCGAGACGGGCGGACGGGAAGGAGCCCCCGGCGAGGAAGCGGAGGAGGAGATCATCACCGACATCATCGAGGCTCCGGAAGAAGAGATCGCCGAAGAGGACCTCCTCAGTGAGATAATGGACATCGAGGAGGAAGCGGGAGAGGAAACGGCCGCCGCAGAAGAGGAGGAGATTACGGCCGACATCACGGCGATCGGGGAGCCCACCTTCGAGGGCGGGGAACTGACCGGGGCCCTGGAGGCGGAGCCCAAGGTCGAGGAGTATCCGGAGGCCGCCGAAGAAGCCGAGTTTGGGGAGGAGTTCGAAGTTCCATACGCGGCTGCTGTGCCTTCTGGTGAGGTGGAATACGGCGCGTTGCCAGTGGTGGTGCTCCTCGCCGCGATTATCGTGCTCGCAGTTGCCGGCCTCTTCGTGGTGGAGAACGCGTTCTCGCCAGCGTTCAGCACGCCTCTCACGAGCTGGGCGATGTTCTGAGCCGGCCGGCTGAGTAGGCTGCTCGCCTTGAGCAGTCTGGACGGATATGCGGCGGATGACCTATTGCCTGGAGGAGTCGGATCCCATGTCGAAACGTGTACCTATCCTGCTCTTAGCGGCCATTGCGGTGAGTCTGACCGGGTGCGCGGAACTGAAGGAACTGCGCAAGCAGAATGCATCTTTGGCCGAGCAGGTGAACCGCTGTAAGGAGGAGCGCGTCACGCTGTTGGATAACATCGAGGCACTCGAAGTGGAGCGGGGGAGCCTGCAGAACCGGCTGGCGGAGGCGCAGCAAGAGGCCGAGAGGATGAGCGACGTGGTCGCCGAGTTGCGACGTGAGCAAAGTCAGCTCCAGCAACAGCGGGCTGAGCTGCAGAAGCTGGTACAGGGGCTGTCCGGCATCAGCGTCGAGACCCGACGCGAGGGCAACTTCATCATTGTCGAGAATGAGATCCTGTTTGACCTGGGGAAGGCCGACCTGACGGAGCAGGCGATGGCGGCGCTGGACGAGGTGGCTCAGTACCTGGGGCAGAAGCCGCAGTTGCGTATCCGCGTTGACGGCCACACCGATGGGGTGCCCATCCAGCACTCCGCCTGGGAGGACAACTATCACCTCTCGGCAATGCGGGCGCACGCCGTGATGCAGTATCTGGTGAACAAGGGGGTAGGCGCGGGGCGCATGCACATCGCCGGGTTCGGGCCGAACGAACCCCTGAGGGAGCCCGAGCAACCCACCGAACCGGTCGCCGCAAACCGGCGAGTGGAGATCCTCGTCGTGCCCGAAGGCGGGCGGAGCATCGGCGAGATCCTCGAGAAGTTCGAGCAGTAGAGCTCACCGACCACGCGCGTTGCGTTTCCGGGGAGAAGCCCATGGCCGGTGTGATCAAGAGCGGCTGGTTCGGCAAACGGGTCAGCGTACTGATGGCCAACGACAAGTCGGTCTCTGGCGTGCTCAGCGAGGTGACGGAGAACTACATCGTCCTGACCCAGGGCGGCAGAGAGATCCAGATCATGTGTCCCGCCATCATCGCTGTCCGCCTTGCCCGCGAAAGCAGGACGTCCCCGCGGCCCTGACGGCGCCGACCAGCTATCGCTCCCGGCCCCGACGCAGCGCCCGCAGCACCATGTGCAGTTCCTCCGCGCGGAGCACGCCGGCCGCGAGCACGTAAGTCAAGAACCCCGCCCCGGCCGGCACAAGCACTCGCACGAGCCGGGCAGCTAGTGACGCCGGCCCATCGGACAGCAGTTGAAGTGCTCCCCAGGCGACGACGGCCATGGCGGCCGCGGCGCAGCACGTCTTCCCCAGCGATACGCCCAGCCGCGCCAGTCCCTCCAGGGGAACGGTGCGACGGAGCTTCCCCAGCAGGACTGCCACCTGCAATGCCGCGCATGCGGCGGTGGCAAGGGCCAGTCCCGCCTCCCGCAGTGGCCAGACCAGCACCAGGTTCAGGGCCAGGTTGAGACCCACCATGGCGGCCGCCAGCCGGGCGGGCTCCCCCGGGCGTTGCAGCCCGTAGAAGGCGCGCACCAGAAGGTGAAGCGCGCAATAAGCCCAGAGGCCCGCCGAGTAGAAGATCAACACGAACGCCGTCCGGGAAGTCATGGTCGGGGTGAACGCGCCTCGCTCAAATAGCAGGCGCACGGCCGGACGCCGCAGCAGGATCAACCCCACCCCCGCCGGGATGCCGATGAACATCACCAGACGAAGCCCCCGGGTGACGGAGGCGGAGAAGCCATTCCAGTCCCGGCGGGCCGCCTGCCGACTGAGCGCAGGGAACACGGCCGTAGCCAGGGCAATCCCGAACACACCGAGCGGCATCTGCATCAGCCGGTTGGCGTAGTAGAGCACGCTGTTCGCCCCCACGCGCATGGGGTAGGGCAGTGCCATGCCGCCGAGCCGGAGACTGACCCCCCCCTCAGGCCCGGCGAGGGATATGGCGATGACGCCGTCCAGCAGCACGTTGAGCTGGAAGGCGGCCAGCCCGAGCGCCACCGGTGCCATGGACACGGCCACGCGGCGCACGTGGGGGTGCAGGAGCTGGAAAAGGGGCCGCCAGCGAAAGCCCGCCCGACGCAGAGCTGTCAGTTGCAGCGCGACCTGCAGCACGCCGGCGATGACTATGGCGAGCGCGACGACCAGGATGCGCATGCGCGGCGCCGGGGAGATGGCCGGCGCGACCAGGAGCACTGCGGCGATCCAGCAGGCGTTGAGGAGAGCAGGGGCGAGCGCCGGAGCAGCGAAGCGCCTGAGCGCGTGCAGTGTGGCGCTCAGAAACGCCGTCAGACAGATCAGCAGCGCATAGGGCAGGAGCACCGCCGTGAGCAGCAGGGCCAGCCCCCATCGCGGGCCGGGCCCTGCGGCCAGGGCGATGGCCGCTATGACCAGTTCGCCCAGCGCTACGGCCGCGCTCAGGACCACTATGAGCGCACCACCCACAAGGCCGGCCATCCGGCGGGCCTCCGGGGGACCGTCCTGCTCCAGGCATTGGCTCACGGCGGGCACGAACGCGGCGCTCAGGGCGCCCTCGCCGAACAGGCGCCGGAACAAGTTCGGAACGCGGAAGGCGAAGCTGAACGCATCCCAGACCATGCCGGCCCCGAACAGGGCGGCGCAGGCCACATCGCGGGCCACCCCGAGGAGCCGGCTGAGGAAGGTCAGTCCAGCTATGAGCCCGGCGCTGCGCACGGTGCCGTCGCTCTGGCGGCGCGCGGCCTCCTGTGCCGAGCCGCTCCTCTTCGGTTCGCCCCGGGCAGTCATTCGCTGGACCTGCGTCGCGTGGGCCACACCTTGACCAGGACAAGCCCGGCGACGAATCCGCCGATGTGTGCCCAGTATGCAACGCCGCCGTGGGCGAACTGCACGCCCAGGCTCGCCGCCCCCTGAAGGAACTGCACCAGGAACCACATGCCCAACACCACCAGCGCCGGCAGTTCCACAAAGGAGATCAGGTAGAAGATGGGCACGAGGGTCAGCACACGCGCGTTGGGCCAGCAGATCGCGTAGGCACCCAGCACGCCGGCAATCGCACCGCTGGCGCCGATGGTCGGAATCTCGCTGCCGGAGTTGAGGGCCACCTGCGCCGCCGTGGCCGTCAGGCCACAGATCAGGTAGAAGGCCAGGAAACTGGCGTGGCCGAGGCGCCCCTCCACGTTGTCCCCAAAGATGTGCAAGAACCACATGTTCCCGAGCAGGTGCGCCCAGCCGCCGTGCAAGAACATGCTGCTGAAGGCCGGCACCAGAAGCCCTCCCAGCACAGGCGCCTGCCCCCGGAGGGCGGCCACTGCCTGAGCCGGGACCACTCCGAACCGCGTGAGCACCGCCCGCAGCTCCTCCGCGGGCAGGGAGAACTCAACGAGGAACGCGATGAGGTTCGCTGCGATCAGCCCGTAGAGCACCACAGGCGTGGTGCCGGATGGGTTCTTATCGCGCAGGGGCAGCATGTGGCGGGCGCTCCGCTCGGATGATCGTGCTCAGAGGCACGATACCACAAGGCGGAAGCAGCCCACAAGCACTGTGAGGCCAGGGGAGGGTGGGTCCGAAGGGGCAATGAGATGCAGCCCCACTTCTCCCGTCCGGGGAGGTACGTATCAGAAGGGACCCGTGCCCGGGTCAGGCACGGTTGCCCAGCAGGCTGACGACGGCCTCGCTGATCTGCTCGCGCGTGACGGGCTTGGCCAGCAGGGTAACCGGGGCATACTGCAGTGCCCGATGCATGAGGGCGATCTCCGGGTAACCGGTCAGGATGACGACCGGCACTTCCCCCCAACCTTCCCGGATACGCTTCAGCGTTTCCGGTCCGCCCATGCCCGGCATCTTCAGGTCCAGGAACACGCAGTCCACCTTCTGGTCATCGAGGATCGCGAGCGCCTCGCCGCCTTCGCTGGCAGACAGTACGTTGTGTCCCTCCCGCTCGAGAACGCGGCGGACGAAGTCGCGGACCGGCTCTTCATCGTCAACAACCAGGATGTGTCGGCCGCGGGGAGCCTTGTGCTGTTCCTCGGCCCACCGATCGAGCACACTCTTCTTGAACCGCCAGGTGCCGCCGACTTTGAAGGCAGGAATCTGATTCTCGCGCGCCAGGCGGCGGACCGTCTGCTCGTTCAGCTTCAGATAACGCGCTGCCTCCCGTGCGTCCAGCAAGTCCGATTCGTGTTGCATGTAGCCCTCTCATCGCACCCGGAAAAGACAGCAGTGCAATAGATTACCGCGCCCTGCATCCAGCACACCATGCTACTGGACACTCAGCCGCTGGTCAAGCCTCCCCTGCCTCGCACCGCCGGGAGGCCGGAGTCGTCGGCGTTCTCTTTACCATAGCGTCCGATAACCTGCAACTGAGTGGCCCGTTACTCAAGGCGTTTGGCCCCCCGGCGGCCGGCGGTTAGAATCGGTGGAGCCGTGTCAGGCGGAACCCGCGCAAAGGGAGAGCCGGAAAGTGACCGAATACCGCACCGACGACTGGAACGAGTATCGCATGGAATACGCTGAGCCTTACCGGGCTCTGGAGCCGTTGGACCGGGAGGTCGCCATCGTGGGAGAGGCGCTGGCGGCCATCCACGCAACGGGGGTGGTCAGGCGCACCGTCTACGAAGGGGACAAGATGCTGTCCCACCGACGGGCCGTGCGGAAGCTCTTCGATGTGCCGTGGACGGCCATCACCCCGCGTATGGAGCGGCTGATATACGCGCTGAACGCCATCGTCTGCCCGGCAAACATGGTGGCGGCCGGGGTGTTCTGCGGCTTCACCTTCGCCTGCAACGCCGGGGCTGCTGTCGGGCCGGGAGCATGCTACGAGGCCACCGAACTGGTCGGGGTGGAAATCCGTAAGGAAGAAGCCGACAGGGCTGAGCGAAACGTGCGACGCCTGGATCCGACGGGCACCGCCCGGGTGGTGGCCGACGACGCAGTCCGCTTCGCCGCCTCTTTCCCCGGACCGATCGGGCTTCTCTACTTGGACGCCGACGGGACCGGGCAGAAGGGGAAGGGCATCTACCTGGACATCCTGGAGGCGGCATACGACCGGCTGCCGAAGGGAGCCCTCGTGCTGGCGCACAATAGCGTGAACTCGGCCGAGGAACTGGCGGACTACCTCGAGTTCGTGCGCAATCCGGCCAACATGAGGGCAAGCGTGAACGTCGTGTTCGACCCCGAAGGCCTCGAAGTGAGTGCTAAGTAGGTAAGGCGAGGGAACCGCGCCATGGGACAGCCGAAGCGCATGACCGCCACGCTCGGTCTGCTGGCGGGTCTGGTCGCGCTGCTCTCGGCCTGCACCGAACGAACGGCCCCGCCTGGTCCGCCCAACGTCATCGTCTGCAGCATCGAGACCCTGCGGCGGGACCATTGCAGCCTCCATGGCTACCATCGGGACACGACTCCGTTCCTCCGGAAGCTGGTGGGCGACTGCTGGGTCTTCGACGACGCCTATTCCAGCTCCAGTTGGACCCGCCCCTCGATTGCCAGCCTGCTGACGGGGCTGCACCCGACCGAGCACGGCGCGCAGAGCTACAAGGCGAAGCTTGTCGAGGCTATCGTGACGCTTCCGGAGCTGCTGGCGGCGCACGGGTACGAGACGGCCGGGTTCGTCAGCAACTTGAACGTCACCCGCGAGCGCTGGCAGTGCCGACAGGGCTTCCAGACGTTCGTGGACGAAGGCATCAAGCCGGCCCACCTGTTGCTGCCGGACGTGAACCGATGGCTGGAGCAGCGCCAGGGCGCCGAGCCCTTCTTCATCTACATCCACACTTACGATCCTCATCACAACTACAATGCCCCGGGGCAGTTCCGCGACATGTTCGCCGGGGACTACTCAGGCCCGCTGCAGGAACGCGACGACCTGCGGCCCTCGGTCTTCCGCAAGCGAAAGGACTGGGGCGACCAGGAACGCCGCTACATCCAGGCCCGTTACGACGGCGAGATCGCGTTCACCGACGCCATGCTCTCGCGGTTCGTCGCCTACCTGCGGGCGGAGGGCCTGTGGGAGAACCTGCTGTTCATCGTGACCTCCGACCACGGAGAGGGCTTCGAGGAACGCGGCTACTGGGGCCACGGGTTCAGCGTGTTCCCCGAGCAGGTCAGGGTCCCGCTCATCATCAAGCTGCCCGCCGGCAGTGAGGGTGGCCGCGTGGCCGGGCCGGCCGGCGGGGTGGACGTGTTCCCGACCGTCCTCGACGTGCTGGACGTCGGCTACGATGGGCCGGTCTCCGGGAAGAGCCTGCTGCCCGCGCTCGAACGCGGCCACACCGGGCGCGATGTGATCTTCTGCGAGTACTCGGACACACACGCGTGGCGGCCGGGCAGCCGCGTCCAGTCGTTCGCCCTGATCACCGGGGATGCGTTCTACGTCGAGGAGACATGGCCGGACGGTCGCCACGAGCGACACCTGTACGACCGGAAGGCCGACCCCGCGGGACTGCACGACGTGGCGGACAGCCGCCCGGAGGCGGCGGACGAGTTCGCGCGACGCCTGGACCGCTGGCGGCAACAGAACCGGCCCATCATCACCGACGAAAGCCCGGAACTCGACCTCGACGAGGAAGCAATCCGCGAGCTGCAGGACCTGGGCTACCTCTAGGTTTGCCCTTGTCAGCGACGGCAAGGTACCATATAGGGCACGGGGAAACGGAGCACGTGCGTCCGCTGCCAGCAACGGTGGGGTGGAGAGAGGGCGCTCGAGGCGGGCGAGCGCCGGCTTCTGCGAGGGCTTGAGGTATAGGGACCTGAGATGCGACTCAGTCGGCTTATCGTCGCCCTTGTCGTTCTGGTCGTCCTGTCCGTTCTTGCTTGGGTGCTGCTCGTGCGCGCTCCGCAGCCCCCAAATCTGCTTCTCATCACGGTCGAGACCCTCCGTCGGGACCACTGCTCGCTCTACGGCTATGAGCGGGACACCACGCCGTTCCTGCGCGAGCTGGCGAAGGAGAGCATCGTTTTCGACAACGCCTGGTCTATGTCGAGCTGGACCTATCCGAGCATGGCCTGCGTGCTGAGCGGATACGGGCCGGAGAAGACCGGCGTCTGGCACGCCGCTTCCGAACCACAGACCCCAATGGTGTGGTGGCTGCCCGGCTTACACCAACGAGGTTACCGGACGGCGTATCACAGCACCAACAGATTCGTGACCCGGTTAGCATTCGGGTCTCCGCGATATGGGGCCTACTCATTGGAGCGCCATCGCATTGCAGGCGAGCTACTGCGCGAGACTGCCGAATGGCTCACGGCAACGAAGCGGAGACCTTGGTGTGTCTGCTGGCATCTATATGACCCGCACGGTCCGTATGATGCCCCGTGGCAGATCGCTGGTACATTCCGGGGCGATTACAGGGGCCGCATGGGGGGTGACAAACTGCGGGTGCGGCACATCAGAGAACGCACACCTATCTCTACTGAGGAGAACCGATACATCCAGGCCCGTTACGACGAGGAGATTCTGTACGTGGACCGCACGCTGGAACGGCTTGTCGGGCTGTTGCGCCAAATGGGGCAGTGGCAGAATACGTGTTTGGTTCTCACCGCCGATCACGGAGAAGCATTCGGGGAACGTGGACAGTGGGGGCATGGTCACCCGCCCCACGAGGACCAGACCGCCGTGCCGTTCCTGGTTCGATTGCCTGGCGGGAAGCATGGCGGTACGCATACCAATGCCCTGGTGGCCGGCATTGACGTGCTGCCCACGCTGCTGGCCCAGGTAGGCATCCCGCTGCCGGAGGACCTGCCGGGCATAGACGCCGTTTCCCTGCTGCACGATCCCCATCCGAACCGGGTGCTCCACCAGCATCACATTGCCGTGGATTGGCAGGATGAGGAACATGTTACTTATCGGCTGACACACCGGTCCCGAGGCATCCTCTGCGGCATTGAGCACACCGTCGAGGAACTGCCGCTGGTACCAGACGAAGCGGCTCCGCAAGTCGGCGACCCGAGCATCTTCGCCGACCTGCGCGACCTGGGCTACCTCTGACGGAATCCAGTGGGGAAGGGGGTCGCGCCTTAGCGGACCGGCCTGCTCCAGTCCAGCAACCCGCGCCCGAACGCCCGATCCCTGGCCATACACCACCGGTGCCCGTCCGCCGGCACTGCTCGGCACCCGGCCTCATCCGCATCTGCCGGCGCGCTGCTGAACACTCACTTCACCCGACGCCACGGGACGCCGAGCCGAGGGAGCTGAGCAGACGCAACTGGGGCAGGAGTCTGTGCGGGTGGGCCGTGGCGGCTGGAGGTCTCGGCCGTGGGGAAGCGGCGGATTCCTTGTCGCGACGTGAGGTCTGATAACATATATTATGACATGTTCAGCCCCAGGGGCGCACCAGACGGCGCTCTGTTGCCCGGCGCCTCGGGGCGACCTGCGCTGCTTTCCGCTGCGCCTGCCCCGCGCCCCTCGTGGCGCAAGCCGCGTTCCGCAGCCGGGCCGGCAAGGATTGGAGCGTGTGTTGCTGCCCGCGTCACCACGCGGTCTGCCGCCGTCCTGGGCTTGCGCTTCGGCGCTGCTGACAGGCCCCGGATGGCCGCAAACGGTGAGCACTGCCCGGCGCAGCCGCCAGCGCAGCCAAATCGGCCGGTGGGAAGCCGGCTTCTCAGCCTGCAACAGGGGCTCACAGGCAGTTGTGCCTTCGCAACGTCATAACAGCATCGTTCATAAGCATTTGCGACGGACCGATGAGTTGTCACTGAAGAGGCCGGCCTCCTGGCTCAGAATCCGTACACCGTGCAGGGTTCCGGGCCAGCAGGCATGGCACCGGCCAGGAATTCGGCCGGGACAGGACCCCACGAGCGGCGGATGCCGTCCTGAGACCGAGTAAATGGTGAGTGGACCACTAAAGAATGTGCTGAGTAACCGTCACCGCGCCGCCGCTATGCGGCGCAGCCAGGGACCCGCGCACACGGCACGGGAACTCCCCGCCTGGTTGCGGCGCCCCCATTCGTTCATGCAGACATCGCCTGCTTCAAGGCCGGACGGTTTTCCCCCCGGAGAGCACGGCGATATTGCCATCAGCGTACGTGTCCAGGATCATGGTGACTACTTTCTCGCCGATTTCGACGAGACGCCCCTCGCGGCCGAGGGGGATCTTCTGCCGCGCAACGGCCTCGTTGCTGACCTGTTCGGTTGTCGTGCGCCTGGCCCTGGCCAGGCTTTCCAGGTAGGTCTGGCTACGGAGCGGCGTCCGCTCGAAGTAGTCCGGCTCGATGAGCCCCACCCTCACCGCCTGGTGTTCGTCGCTGGCGGCCCATTCCTTCACCAGCGCCCCCAGCAGGCCCCGCAGGCTCGCCTTGGTGCTGGAGTAGACGGCCTGTCCCTCGGACCCGACCGAGGCGCACGAGCCCATCATGATGAAGGCCGGCTCCCGTCCCCTGAGCAGCAACGGGTAGGCGTGTGCCGCGCAGAGAAAAGCCCCCACCTGGTTGACCATGACCTGCCGGATCGCCGCCTCCGCGCGACCCTCCAGCAGGAGGTCCTCCACCCGGCACGGCAGCGAGACGCCAGCGTTACTGACGCAGACGTCGAGCGCACCCTCGAAGTGCCGGGCGACCTGACCGAATGCTGCCTCCAGGGCCGACACGTCGCTCACATCGGCGACGACCGGAAAGGCCCGCTCCCCGAATTCGTCGTTGATCAGGCGTGCGGCTTCCTCGGCGAGCTGCTTCTTGTAATCGAGCGCCGCCACGCTTGCGCCCTGCTCGGCCAGGGTGTACGCGGTCTGTTGCCCGATGCCGGCCCCCGCGCCGGTGACGAGACAGCGGCGCCCTTTCAGCAGATCCTTGCCGGCGAACCGCGACGGTTCAGGGCCCTGCGTTTGCGCTGTCATGTGCGCTCCGGTCCTCAGTCAGCCGCTGCACGGCATGGTACTGACCTTCCGGCACAGGCGCAAGTGGCCGTCGTCCGCAGCCAGACCCCGTCCGTTGGCCCTCCGACGGGTTCGTCTCATTCTGAAGCGGATTGTCCAGGCGGAGCCCGCCAGTCGCACACGCCGCGCTCGGCTACGTAAACGCTTGTCAGAGCACGGCTTAGGGATACAGGTGGGGTGACGTCACGCGGGTCAGGACGTTGGCACAGCCTTTGCACCTCTGTGAGGCAGGTTTCACAGAGTGTCTGAGTGTCTTCATCATCCAAGGAGGCGCAGTGATGTCCAAGTTCCTTACGAAGCTGTGGTTGGTGTTGCGGTCCGAGAAGGGCCAGAGCCTTGTTGAGTACGCTCTGATTCTGGCCCTGGTGGCCATCGTCGTGATCACGGCTCTGACCGCTCTGGGCGGGCATGCCGAGAACGCGATGAACGAAGTCGCCGGCGAGATCGGCAGCTCCGTGTAAGGGTCGCTGTTTCGTGGGGGTCCGCCGGGTACCAGCCGGGCGGACCCCTTCGAACGTCTCCTGCAGGACCCGTCGTCGCGCAGAGGGTGTGGGGCTTCTGTGCGCCGGGTCCGCGGGGGGAAGCGGAAGGAGATGGAAGTGCGTGCAAGCATGGGACACCTGTTGCGCCGGATCGCCCGGCGTCGGGGGCAAAGCATCGTGGAATACGCGCTTATCCTCTGCCTGGTGGCCATCGTCGTGGTCGCGGCCGTGACGGCGCTTGGCGAGAGCCTGCCCGGGCCGCTCAACGAGACCTCGAACGCCCTGGCAGACGCCGTATGAGCTGAAGGGACGGAAGCACGCTGCAACACGGATGATGTACATGTTCTCCCCTGCCGCCGGCTCAGAAGAGGATGGCGCACATAGCGTAGAAGCCGGCCGGCTTATCGAGCACACAGCGCGCGGCGGCCAGTGCGCCACGCGCGAATATGTCGCGGCTGCCCGCTATGTGTGTCAGCTCCAGCCGTTCCCCCTCTCCTGCGATTAGCACGGTGTGTTCGCCGACAATGTCGCCCCCGCGCACGGCGTGCACGCCTATCTGCCCGCCGGGGCGCGGGCCCACCGACCCGTGCCGTCCGTGCACGACGTCGCCCGCATCCCGGCCAAGGGCGACCTGAGCTCTGCGCACGAGCTCCATGGCCGTCCCGCTCGGCGCGTCCTTCTTGCGGCGATGGTGGGCCTCCACGATTTCCACGTCGTAGCCCTCCGGGAGCGCCGCCAGCGCCTGTTCGACCAGCCGGAACAGCAGGTTCACGCCGACGGACATGTTCGGCGCGACCAGAACGGGCACGCGCTCGGCGATCGGTCCGCGCAGTTCGTCATCTTGGGCATCTGACAGCCCCGTCGTACCGATCACGAGGGCGATTCCTCGCTCCGCGCACTCACGCGCCCGCTGCATGGTACCCGCCGGCGTGCTGAAGTCCACCAGTACGTGGGCCGAGGCAGTCAGCTCGGTGCTCAACGGCACGCCGATCTCTCCGACGCCGGCGAGTACGCCCGCGTCGCGGCCCAGCTCCTCGTGCGCGGGCCGCTCCAGCGCTGCGACCAGCTCGCAATCGTCCGCCTGCACGGCCAGGGCGACAACGCGACGCCCCATGGCCCCGGCGGCCCCGTTCACCGCTATCTTCATGGCTTGCACCTCCGGTTACCACTCTCGGTTGGCGGCGAAGGCCGCATGTGACGGGAATGCCGTCGCCCGGCTATAATAGGTGATTCCAATGGCCGTGACAAAGCCTCTGCGGTGCCGAGCTGATGCACAGTCCCCTGCCCCATCGCGTCTGCATTCGAGCGCCCAATTGGGTGGGCGACGTGGTGATGGCCACCCCCGCCTTCCGTGCGGTCCGCCAGGCCCTGCCCAACGCTCGGGTAACGCTGGTCATCCGGCGGCGCGTGGAGCCGATCGTGCGAGGCGCGCCCTGGTTTGACAATGTGCTGGTTTACAGCCCGGGTAAGCGAAGTGCGTTCGCGGAGTTCCTGCGGTGCGCCGGGCGGTTGCGGGCGGAGCGGGCCGAGCTGGGCCTTGTGCTGCCGAACTCATTCAGCTCCGCCCTGATGTTCCGGCTGGGCGGCGTGCGGCGCCGGATCGGGTACCGTCGTGACTGCCGTTCGGTGTTGCTCACCCGGGCGGTGCCCCGCCCGGCTGATGAAGCAGGGCGGTTCAGGCCCATCTACATGGTGGACTACTACCTGGCTCTGTGCGAGGAGGCGGGCATCCCTGAGGCTGGCCGGGAGATGGAACTGCCCTTCTCTGAGTCGGACGCCTCCCGCGCAGCGCAGGTTCTGCGCGACCGGGGGATCGGGGATGACGGGCCGTTGTTCCTGATGCACCCGGGCGCCGGCTACGGACCGTCCAAGCGCTGGCCGGCGGAGCGCTACGCCCGCCTGGCGGAGATGCTGGCCGAGCAGTACGGCGCGCAGGTCGCTCTGGTGGCCGGCGCCGCGGAAGCGGCCACGGTAGCGGCCATCCGATCAGCCGCCGCCGTGCCCATCGCCGACTTGTCCTGCTGTGGGATAGACCTGCACCTGCTCAAGTGCGTTGTGGCCCGCAGCGGCTTGCTGGTCACCACCGACTCGGGGCCGCGGCACTACGGAGTGGCGTTTGGGGTGCCGACGGTCTGCGTCATGGGGCCGACCCACCCGGGCTACTCGACCAGCGGCCGGCCGCACGACCACCTGGTGCGGCTGGACGTGGAGTGCGGGCCCTGCCAGAGGAAGGTCTGCCCCCGCGACCACCGTTGCATGGAGGCGCTCGACGCGCAGAGGGTCTTTGCCGCCTGCCGGGAGGCGCTCGGGACGGCGCGCACGGAGGCGTCCTCATGATCAGGCTGGAGAACCTGACCAAGCACTTCGGTGACCTTGTGGCGGTGGACCGTCTGGACCTGACGGTGCGGCGTGGGGAGCTGTTCGTCTTCCTGGGACCGAACGGTGCCGGGAAGACCACGACGATCAAGATGATAACCGGCCTGCTGCGTCCGACGGAGGGCCGGGTAATCCTGTGTGGCTATGACGTGCAAGAGGAATACATCGAGGCCAAGTCGCGCCTGGCCTATGTCCCGGATCAGCCCTTCCTCTACGAGAAGCTCACCGGTCGGGAGTTCCTGACCTTCGTGGCGAGCATGTACGGGGTCGGCAGGTCGGAGACTCGCCGCCGGATAGAGGAACTCACCGAACTGCTGGAGATGGCTGAGTTCCTGGATGATCCCGGTGAGTCCTACTCACACGGAATGAAGCAGCGCGTGGTCATCAGTTCGGCGCTCATCCACGACCCCGAGGTCATCGTCATAGACGAACCCATGGTCGGCCTGGACCCGAAGGGCGCGAATACGCTCAAGCAGCTCATGCGGGAGAGGACTGAGAACGGCGTCAGCATCTTCATGTCCACTCACACCCTGGGGGTGGCCGAGGAAACCGCCGACCGGGTGGGCATCATCCGGCAAGGGCGCCTGGTTGCCCTGGGGACTCTGGAGGCCATCTATGAGCAGGCCCAGACCGACCGGCGGCTGGAGGAGGCTTTCCTCAGACTGACCGAGGAGCCAGAGGCGGAAGAACGCAATGCGTGAGCTGCTGTTACTGACCGGGACAAGGGCGCGGGCGATCCGTCAGTCCGCGCGGGAGTTCCTCTCCAGCAGTCGCCTGCGGATACTGGTGGTCGGTGGCCTGGTGGGCCTGTTCTGGATGCTGATGTTCGCAACGTTCCTGGACGTGTTCATGTTCCTGGAGAAGAACTTCCAGGCCATCAGCGGCCTTCTGCTTGACTACCTGTTCGCGTTCCTGTTCGTAGCCCTGCTGGTCATGATGACCATCAGTGACGCCATCATTGCCTACACCTCGTTATTCCGCAGCGAGGAGACGGAGTTCCTGTTCGGCCTGCCGGCTCACGCGGAGAACACCTTCGTCTACCGCAGCGCGGACTCCATCGTGTTCAGCCTATGGGGCATCGGCACGCTCGTGTTTCCGCTCATTCTGGCCTACGGAGTAGTCTTCCCCACCCCCTGGTACTTCTACCCCGTTGCCCTGGTGTTGGCGGGCCTGCTGGTCCTGTTTGCCACGGAGCTGGGGGCGCTCGCCGCCCTGTTGGTCGGCCTGGTGCTGCCCCGGCTGCGGAAGCGAGTGATCGTGGTGCTGCTGCTGGCGGCCGTAGGCGGCCTCGCGGCGTGGGTGCTGCCGATGCGGCGGCGGCTGACGGAGGGCCTGTTCAACGAGGCCGGGCTTCGCTACGTGATGGATCGGATCGCCTTCTGCCAGCATTGGGCCCTGCCCAGCCGGTGGGTCAGTCAGGGCATGTTGGCCGCCGGCCGGCGCAGCCTCGACGAGGCCCTGTTCCTGGTCGCCCTGCTGCTGTCCAACGTTCTGTTCCTGGGGCTGGTGGTGCACCGGCTGGCGTTCTACCTCTACCGGGGAACATGGGAGGTGGCCCAGGGCGGCACGGGACGGGGCCGCTATCGGACGGCGGGGGCGTTCGGACGGATGCTGGAGGCGCCGCTGCGACCGCTGCCCCTCCGGCTGCGGAAGCTGGTCGTGAAGGATCTCAAGACGTTCCTGCGCGATCCCTCCCAGTGGTCGCAGTTCCTGCTGTTCTTCGGGCTGCTGGGGCTTTACATCCTGAACCTGCCCCGCTTCAGCATGGAGGAGTTGACGCCCTACTGGCAGAGCATCATATCGCTCTTGAACCTGGGTGCGACGTGCCTGACACTCGCGACGCTCACCAGCCGGTTTGTGTTCCCGCAGCTCAGCCTGGAAGGTCGACGTATCTGGATCCTCGGGCTGCTGCCGATGCGTCGCACTCTGATTCTGTGGGGCAAGTTCCTGTTCGCGGCGGCCGGTACGTTCATCATCAGCGGGGGCCTGATCGCACTGAGCGACGCCATCCTGGGCCTGCCCCTGTGGGTCCTGGGTGTGCACATGGTGGTGGTGCTGTGCGTCTGCTGTGGTCTGAACGGGCTGGCCGTGGGGCTTGGGGCGCTGTACCCGCGGCTGGGCACGGACAACCCGTCGAGGATCGTCAGCAGCTTCGGGGGGACGCTCAACCTCATCTGCAGCATTTGCTTCATCGCCCTGGCGATCGCGCCGGTGGTCGTGCCAGTGCACCTGCGCATGTTGGGCGCCTGGGGTCCGCAGGCGTTGGCGGTCGGCCTGGCGGCCGGGCTGAGCGTAGTGCTGGTGATCTCGCTGCTGGTCTCGCTGGTCCCCATGCTGGCGGGCGTCCGCGCCTTCGCCCGCATGGAGTTCTGACTCACCACTGGAACGCGCGGCCGCTGCTGACGTCGATGCGGTACTCGGCGGCGTCTGCGCTGTAGGAAGACCACTCAATGCGCGTTTCGCCGGGAGGGAAGCGCTGGGTGTCGGCAGGCGCCGGACCGACCTCCGCTTCGCCCTCCGCATCCCGGAAGGCTGTGCAGATCTCCGCAAGGTACTCGTCCTCGCGGACGTTGCGGAAGACCACGCTGGCCACCAGGCGGTCCCCGGGATCGCGGCGCCACGCGTGGCGGACGATCCGCAGGTGTCGGCGGGTCACCCAGTCCATCTCCACGGTTCCGGCGTCGGTCTGGCGATGGACCGACGGCTGAGGGGCCAGCAGGGCGCATCCTCCCGCCCACAGCGCGGCCAGGGCGAGGCCAAGGCGGAGCGTGACGCGGGCCCTGCTTGTCCGGCGCACACGCATACGCGATCCCCTAACGTCCAGAGGCAACCAAACGCACGCGTAGTGTAGGAGACCGCCCA
>CAYFVS010000240.1:0-2174 GCA_964346565.1 uncultured candidatus Brocadiaceae bacterium
CGTCTCCCGCTCTCCCACCTCGCCGCGGTCCACGAGCTGCTTCACCTTGCGTAGCCTGCTCAGGTCCATCACGCCTTCACCTGGGCGCTGGCCTTGCGCTCCGCCCTGAACCGCTCGAAGTCCACCTGCGCCGCAGCGCCGTCCTCGAACGTCCGGCCTTCCGCGAGGCAGGTGGCCAGCCAGGCCGTCATGGCGGACCCCGGCCCGTTCGACCGGCGGACCTGCAGGCGGAGCTGCTCCTGGTCTCGGGCGTCGCGCTCCTGCTGTGACTTGACCGGCGGCCTCTCGCCCAAACGGCTGGGCGGTTGCTCCGCAGGCTCCGCGATGTAGCGCTTGAGGCACCCCACCACCGCGTCGATCCCCTCCGGTGGCCTGGCGTCAACGCCCTCACGCAGCACGATGACCTTCAGCCCCTCACGCTGGCGCAGCTTGGCGATGGAGTTCTTCCGCGGCGTCACCCTGTCGAGCTCCAGGCTCGCCTTGACCGGTGCCTCCACCGCGATGTCGATGCGACGGCCCCCCACCGCCACCTCCGTGCTCACCTCACAGCCGGCCCTCTGCAGCGCCGCGACCATCGCGGCCTGGAAGCTCCGTGCGGACAACCGGTCACCGTCCGACACCTCCCTGGCGAGCGTTCGAAGCAGTTGGATGAAATTAGAGTTGCCCTTTCCCCGCGGAAAAGGGCTAAGGGGATAGGATCTTTCTTCTATAGGAGGAGGATGGGGATCAGCGTCATTCACACCGTCACGGCTGGCGTCAGTAACGCCGTTACTCTTGGCGTCACTGCTGCCGTGACTGATGGCGCTGTCACGGTATCGCTTCTGCCGTAACGCCGCCGCCCTCCGGGCTCGCCGGACCTGCTCAGCTGAACGGTTGTAGTCCAGAAAGTCGTGTATTTCGTAGACATTGCCGTTCTCGGTTTCTCGCTCGTGCCAAAGTCCGGCCTCGAGCAGCTCCGCAAGAATGGCGTCCCGCGAGTGCCCCGCGCCGTCACTTTTTCTCGTCGCCGGCCTCGTGGCTGAAATCAGCCTTTCAAGCATACCGGCCGGTATGCTGCCATCCGTTATGTATGCGTTACACCACAGTAACGCCGTGACATACGCGCGAAATGCAGCGTCACTCAGCGGCGCGATCTTGGGGTGGTTCGCGAACTGGTCGTCCAGGGTGGCCCAGCTCATGAGACCTCCAGTTCCGCCCGCTTCTTGGTGGCCAGCTTGTCGGCTGTCTCGCGGCTCAGGCCGGACCCGATGATCGTGGAGTAGAACTTCGACTCCTGGATGACCACCTCCCAGATCCGGCCCTCTTGCTTCTCCTTCTCCGTCGTGGAGTAGTCCGGCATCCGCTCCACGGCAATGCGCTTCATATGGCGCCCTCCCGCATGAGTTGTTTCAGTTGGAGCTCGTAGAGGAAGTAGAACTCAGACCGCCGCCGCCTGGTGGCCTCGTCGTCTGCCCCGTCTCCCAGCCGGAACCGCTTGCGGAAGGCCCTGCACCGAGCGCAGTCCCCGATCCGTTCCTCGGTCAGCCTGCGGCAGTTCGGACAGGTACGCATCCGGCAAGCTCAAAAGGAAAGGGACCGGCCCGTTGCCGAGCCGGCCCCCGGTGTGGTTCTTGACAGCCCCTGCGCGGTTGACAGGTCACGCAAAGTGGAGCGGAACGGCTGGTAAGGCCGCAGTGGGAGAGTCTGGACGCACGCAGCCCCGCGGCCCTGGCTGACGCCAGCAGCGTGCGCTGGTGGGACGCAGAGGGTCGGTCCACGAGTTGGACAACGCAGCGCGGGTCGTGCGCCCCTCAGCGCGGCCCCGAGCAGCACACCACGTTGCCCATTCTTCCTTGTCGCGGTGGAGGATTGATCCTGACTCATGCTGCAGTGTCCCTTCGGTCCGGCAGGATCATTGACCTGACCCACACGGCCCAGCGGGGTCCCTCCGAGAATTAGGCTGTCTCCACCTCGACGGCACTCACAATGTCTTCTTCGCGGCACCCCAGGGTTGTCGTGATGGCGTCCACCGTGAGCCAGTTGGGGTTCGGAGTGTCGCCCCTTTCGATCCTGGCCAGGTTGCGAACCGTCATGATAAAACCCCGCGAGCGCGCACGAAACACGAACTCGTCTATGGACCACCCAGCGTTCTGCCGCAGTTGACGGACCTTGCCGCCGTCTACGACTCTCACGCC
>CAYFVS010000241.1:0-2254 GCA_964346565.1 uncultured candidatus Brocadiaceae bacterium
CTTTGACGCACGAGTTGCTCGCCGCCATTCTGGAATCGTTCGACATATCCGTCACAGAGGCCCGCGTGAACGAACTGCGAAGCGCAGCGGAAAGCGCCCTGTTCATCGGCGAGCTGGTCCTCGAACGCGACGGAGAGGAGTGGCTCATTGACAGCCGTCCAAGCGACGCCATAGCTCTGGCCATGATGACGGGGGCGAAGGTGACGGTCGCCGAGGACGTGATGCAGAAGGCCGGCGCCGGGAAGGTTCGCAGCGAGGAGGAACTCGACCGGGTCTGGGCGCGCGTGCGGGGCCCCAAGCAGTTCAACCGGGCGCTCCTTGAGCTCTGTGCGCGGCTGGAGGACCTTCCACAGGAGCAACTGGCCCGACTCGCCGGCGAGGTGGGGCCCGAAGCGATCGGGACTGCTCTGGCGGCGAAGTCTCAGAGGATGGTTGGGCAGAAGTCTACCGGGGAGCGCCAGACGATACAGCGCGTGGCCATCAGGTTCATACCCGCCACCGAACCGGAGGGTAGGGCGCTTCTGGGGGACGAGGCCGCCGCAGCCGTCTGCCGCCTGCTGGACAAGCTCAAGCGGGTGGGCATCCAGGTCAACACGGCCTATCTGCCGGAGACGATGACGCCGGATGCGGTTGTCGCGGCCCGCCAGGCCATCCGTGACGCGATGGACGATGCCATCCGCTGATCCCGGGCAAGAAACCGCTCACAGCAGCAGTACATCAGTTAGGCCACGGCCGTCTCGACGGTGCCGCCGAAGTCCTTCTGCGCCTCGACCAGCTCACGGTAGGGCGGGCACCGCTTCATCAGCGTCGCGTGGCTGGCGATGTCCACTATCTCCCCCTCCTGCATCATGATGATGCGATCGGCGTTGCGGAGGGTGGACAGCCGGTGGGCGATGATGAAGGCGGTGCGGTCCTCGATGAGCCGGTCCAGGGCGTTCTGGATCAGCTTCTCGTTCCTGGTGTCCACCGAGCTGGTGGCTTCGTCGAGGATGAGGATGTTGGGGTTTTTCAGGACGGCGCGGGCGATGCAGATACGCTGTTTCTCGCCGCCGCTGAAGCGGTTGCCCCGCTCGCGGGCGTCGGTGTCGTATGCCTCCGGGAAGCGCATGATGAACTCGTGCGCGTTGGCCACCTTGGCGGCGCGGATCACGTCCTCGCGCGTGGCCTCCGGCTTGCCGTAGCGGATGTTCTCCAGGATGGTGTCGCGGAACAGGAACGGTTCCTGGCCGACGATGGAGAGCTGGGAGCGGTACGAGGCCAGGTTGACCTCCCGGATGTCCCGCCCGTCCACCAGTATGCGCCCGCCGCTGACGTCGTAGAAGCGGCATATCAGCTTGATGAGCGTGCTCTTGCCGGAGCCGCTGGGCCCGACGATGCCGATGGTCTCACCCGGCTCCACGCTGAAGGAGATGTCCTTCAGGATGGCCGGCCCGGAGTCGTAGCTGAACGAGACGTCCTCGAACCGCACGTGTTCCTTGACGCCCGCCACCTGGTGGCCGTCTTCGTTGCCCGAGATGTCGGCCTCGGTGTCCAGCACGTCGAAAACGCGCTCGGCGCTGGTGGCGGCGTTCTCCATCTGCTCGGTCAGCCGGGCGAAGCGCCTGACCGGGGCGTTGATCATGCCCACCCAGCCGATGAACATGACCAGTTCCGGTACGCCGAACTCGGCACTCAGTATGGCGGAGCGCCCGCCGAACCAGTAAACCAGCACCGTGCCCATCTGCGTGAGCATCAGGAACGCGGCGGTGAAGCGGGCCGAGAAGTGCGTAGCCTTGATGCGCTCGGCCCGGTAGCCGTCGCTGTAGTAGTTGAACTTGTCAATGGCGGCCTGCTCCTGGCTGAACGCCTTCACCATGTCAATGCCCGGGATGGTGTCGGAGAGATGTCCGCTCATGGCCGCCCGCTTGCGAAACGCCTTGCGGAAGACCTTGTGCACGTGCCTGCGATACCACTTGATCATGAAGTAGTAGATCGGCACGGGCACCCAGAGCACCAGCGTCAGGCTGACCGAATGCTGGAACATCCAGACCAGGATGATGCCCATCACCAGCACATCCACCACGAACTGCTGGAGCCCGCCGACGGCGAACTGCTGCAGGCGGGTGGTGTCGCTGACCACGCGGGATATCAACCGCCCGGTGCTCTGACGGTCGTGGTAGCTCATCGAGAGCCGCTGCAGGTGGGAGTAGACCGCTTGGCGCAGGTCGTAGATGACGTTCTGGGCCAGCCTGGCATTGAGCACGCGCCGGACGGC
>CAYFVS010000242.1:0-7051 GCA_964346565.1 uncultured candidatus Brocadiaceae bacterium
CCGTGTCGGGGATGTTGACGGTGGTGGCGCCCGCGTCAATCACGGCCTCTACCACCTGGCAGAGGAACTCCGGTTCGGTCCGGGCGGCGTCCTCCGGGCTGAACTCGACATCTTCGACGCAGCCGCGCGCCCGCTCGACGCTGGCCACGGCCCGGCGCACGATGTCCTCCCGGCTCATGCGCAGCTTGTGTTCCCGGTGGATCTTGCTGGTGGCCAGGAACACGTGGATGCGCGGCTTGTTCGCCTCCGCCAGTGCCTCGGCGGCGCGGTCAATGTCCTCGTCCACGCACCGGGCCAGCCCGGCTACGACGGGCGTGCTGACAGTGCGGCTCACCTGCCGCACGCTCTCGAAGTCTCCCGGGGACGCGATGGGGAAGCCGGCCTCGATAACGTCCACGCGCAGCCGCTCCAGTTGCCGCGCGACCATGACCTTCTCATCGAGGGTCATCGAGCACCCCGGTGCCTGTTCGCCGTCTCTCAACGTCGTGTCGAAGATGATGATGCGGTCGTCCTTCGGTCCCATTGCTGATTCCCTCCGGGCCAGCGATTCTACTTGTGTGGTCGTTCCAGGCGAAGAAAAAGCCCCGCAAACCGCCTGAGGCGGACTGCGGGGCGTTCTCTTCCTGCTATCGGCGACAGGTAACGGACGCAGAGCCCACCCGCCTCAGGATCCCGGCCAGCGCCAGGATAGGGCGAGCCAACGTAGTGCGAGGCTGCGACGGATGTCGTCTGTGCGTCCGTTCATGATGTGGGGATTATACGCAGGCGGGCGGCTCCTGTCAAGGGTCTGATCGTCACCGAGCCGGCCCGACGCCCGGTGGCGGACGCGGCGCAGAAGTTGCCCGTGGGGCGTGGGATGGGTATTATCGATCGCGTGGCGAGCACTTCGCAACAGAGAGGAGCAGGGCGCAGTGGTTGATTTCATCCTGGTCATGGTCATAGTGCTCTCGACGATCTGGGGGTACTTCCGCGGTGCTCTCTACGACCTGCTGGGTCTGGTGTCGCTGGTGGTGGCGTGGGTCGGCAGCGCGCCGTTCGGCGGGCCTGTCGGGGGCTTCCTGATGCGGCGGTGGGACCTGTCGGCCGGTTCGGGCTACCTGCTGGGCCGCCTGGCGGCGGGTGTGCTGATTTTCGCCTCGCTGAGGGTGAGCGCGTGGGCCGTGAACCGGAAGTTCGGCAAGACGAAATTGGGCGTCACGCACCGCTGGAACCGCAACCTGGGCGCGGTCGTGGGCGCGCTGTCCGGCCTGGTGACCGTGCTGGTCATCCTGTTCGTCGCTGATAGCGTGGTGAAGGCCTTCCCGGAGCGCGAAGGGCGGCTGCTGGGGCTTGCCCGGTCATCCGGTTTGCGGCGGATGGTAACCGACATGAACCCGGCGGACCGCTTCCTGCTGACCGATGTCCTGCGACTGCTGCGCGCTGCCCGCAGGGATCCTGAGGTCACCCGGAAGCTGCGGCAGCGCCCTGAGATACGCGAGTTACTTGAGGATCCGGACTTCCGCCGGGTCGCCCAGGACGAGGAACTGGTCCGGGCGATGGATCAGCAGGACTTCGGCCGAGTGCTGCGCGACGATGATTTCCAGCGCCTGCTGGCGAACGAGGAGCTGATCGGCCGCCTGTTCAGCCGTGAGGTGCGCACCGCCGTGCGGGAGGTGGTGGAAGAGGCGAAGGCGTCCGAAGAGGAGCCCGAGAGTGCGCCGGCCGAACAGCAGTGAGGCGCCAGGCGATCAGCGCAGCCCCGTCCTTTCGCGCACTTCCTCCAGCGTCCGGCGGGCGATGGGCCGCGCCTGCTCGGCGCCCTCGGCCATGATCTGCCGGACCTTGTCCGGGCTCCCCGTCAGCTCCTGATATCTCTGCCGGATGGGCCCCAGCTCGGCGTTCATGTTCTCGGCCAGGCGCCGCTTGCAGTCCACGCAGCCGATGCCGGCGGTGCGGCAACCCTCGGCGGACCACGCGACGTCCTCCTCCGGGCTGAAGGCCCGGTGCATGGTGAAGATGTTGCAGATTTCCGGCGTGCCGGGGTCGTCGCGCCGGACGCGGGCCGGGTCCGTGGCGGCGGTACGCAGCTTCTCCCACACCTCGTCAGGGCCGTCGAGCAGGCTGATGTGATTGTCCAGGCTCTTGCTCATCTTGTCCTTGCCGTCCAGGCCCATCAGGCGCGGTACGTCGCTGAACAGGGGTGCCGGCTCGGGGAAGGTCTCGCCGAAGCGGCTGTTGAAGCTGCGCGCCACCTCGCGGGCGAACTCCAGGTGCTGCGTCTGGTCCTCGCCGACGGGCACGACCGACGCCTTGTAGAGCAAGATGTCGGCGGCCATGAGCACGGGATAGGTGAACAGGCCGGCGTTGACCTGTCCCTGCGCGCGGGCGCTCTTGTCTTTGAACTGGGTCATGCGCGTCAGGTCACCGAAGGCCGCGCAGGTCATCAGTATCCAGCATAGCTCGGTGACCTCGGGCCGGTGGCTTTGCACGAACAGGCAGCACCGCTTCGGGTCCAGCCCCGCGGCCATGTTAATCGCGTAGGTCTCGAAGACGCGCTGGCGCATCTGGTCGGGCTCGTAGGGCACCGTCATGGCGTGAAGGTCCACCACGCAGAAGGTGCAGTCGTAGTCCACCAGCATCTGCGCCCAGTTGCGTATGGCGCCCACGTAGTTGCCTATGTGGACCAGGCCGCTGGGCTGGATGCCGCTGAACACCTTCTTCCTTTCGCTGCTGTCGCCCCGTTGTGGGTCCGTCATCTTGGTGCTCCCGTTTGGCGCTCAACTGATAGCCAGGAAGAGAAACCCCGCTGCCTGCCAGGTGGCCGGCTGCGGGGTTCGGTGCCGATCAGAGGGTAAGACCACGGGGATCCGCACCCGCCTCACGCAGCCGGCAGGCGCCAGCGCCAGGCGCGCCACCGGGCGAGGAGGGATACGGACATGTCGGCTCGTGGTCTCACAGTACGCAGATTATAGGTCGGCCGGGGGCAACTGTCAAGGCGGCTCGCCTCGCGCAGTTGCTCTCTGCCCGCTCCACGAGGAAAGGACCCCGCTCGCCGTGACGAACGGAGTCCTGGATCCACAACCAGTTGCGTGGCAGACCACGCACTGATTCGAGGACTCGCCTCCCTGCTTACTGCGGGTAGAGCTGAGTCATCGGGACGATCTGCTCCGCCTGACTGGCGCTGGACCAGTAGAGCTGGATGGCTGCTCCGCCGGTGTCCTCCATGAACTCCAGCGTGATCGGGTACTTCACGCCGGCCGTCAGGGCGATCGTCCCCGAACTGGTCTTGGGGCCGTGCTGCGTCTTCCAGTCATCGATAAGCTGCAGGCCATCCACCCACAGGCGGTCGCCGTCGTCCGAGAATGTTTCGAACGTGTAGGTCTCGCTGTAGAGCGGCTCTATGGAGCCGGTCCAGCGCACGCTGAAGGTGTCAGTGCCGATGCCCGGGTCGGGCGAGCCACTACCCCAGTCGAAGTTGATCGTGGCGTCCGTGCGCGTCATCACCAGGTTCGTGAGGTCGTCGTTGTCGTAGTACTCGCCTGCGAGACCAGTACCGTTGCCGAGCTGCATCGGGGTGGCGTTGGCTTCGTTTGAGTAGTCGGAGTAGCCAATGCTGTTGTAAGCGCGCACGCGGTAGTAGTAGGTCGTGCCCGTCTCCAGGCCGCCGTCAGTGTAGGTTGAGGTGTTCTCACCGACGGTGTCAACCTCAACGAAACCACTGCCGCTCGTCAGGCTGCGCTCGATGCTGTACCCGTCCTCGCTGGCCGCAACGTCCACCCAGTTCAACTCGATCGAGGTCGAACTCGCAGCGTCGGCGGTAAGGTCGGTCGGCGCTGCCGGCGGGGATGTGCCGACCGTGCTGTACGAGGCGTCGAAGCTGTTCATGGTGAAGTCCATGCCACCGGGCGAGGATGTGATCTCGAACCCGAGTTGGACCTTGTCGAACTGCACGTCGCCGATCCAACCGTTGCTGATGATGTAGTTGAGGCAGGCCAGGATATCAACCGTTCCCGAGTTCGTGTTGGACGTCCTTACAAGAGAGACCACGTGCATCCCGCGGGCGCCTCCGTTGTAGTAGGCGTTCCAGGTGTGACCGCCCACGGTCACGTTCTCCTCCTTCGGTATGGCGTTGCCGTACTCGTCGTAAGCGTCCGCCCAGGGACCGACGTCCCCGTGCTTGTTCATCCAGAGCATGATCTCTTTCTTCCTGCCCGACCAGATGTCGTAGGCGGTGGCGTAATCACCACCGCTCGGCACGGTGCAGTCGAAGCTGCTCGTGAGACTCTCCAGGTCGCCGACGTACGAGTCTATGTCGGGCAGACCGCTGTTCGGATAGGACTTGACGCCGGTGGTGTCGGGATGGTCCGCCCACACGCCCCAGTAGCTGTGCGAACACGCCCATATGCACTGGTCGCCGGCGCCTTCGCCCCAGATGTTGTTGTAGAGGATGTAGCCACCTTCCTCCCACGAGCCCCACTGACCGCAGTCCTCCCAGAGCGTACACGGCGGCGCCGCGTGCGCGGCAAGGCCCACAGCCAACAACATGACAGCCATGACCGTTGTGATGAACAGCTTCCTCATCTGTCCCTCCCGTCTTATGTTTTGCTCCTTCGCTTGGCTCATCCGTCCGGTATCGGTGATTGGCCGCGAGCTCCCCCAGCCGGACACCAGACTCAACCGATCGCCTCACCGACAAACCTGTTGCATGTACTGCTCCTTCACCAGGTTACCTTCGTGCGGTCCCGACCTTGCCGCAAGTGCGGGCAAGATCCCCGCGGTATACATCAACGAATCGACGAAAGGCTTCCTCTACTCCCTCCTTTCGTTGCAGAATCCGTTCGGCACAGCCGGGCCAACTGTGAGGTCGGCACACAGAGACCATTCCCGGTTGGGCGTTGTGGGTGAGATCGCAAAGCGTGCAGCGCAGCGAATGCCCCCGCGTCGGCCCCCTCCTGGCACAAGCTGACCTTGTCCCCGAGCACCGTGCTGCGCAGCATGGCTTTTTTCCTTCCTGCAACTCGTCGTTGCGTATATGCGATGGATGCCCGCTTGTCAAGCCCGGAGACCCTTCGGTCGTCTCGGGTCCGCAGGGCCGTGCGGCGAGATGCACGACTCGCCAAAGGGAAGGAGCTGGTCCACGCACCCCGACCAGGAGAGACTGCTGTAACACCACCTACCCTATGGCGGAAGCGGCCCCAGAAAGGAGCCCCGCGTCTGACCGTGCGCCTGGCTGGGACCGCCGGGAAGAACCGGGAATGGTCCAGATGTGGGGGCCGGCGTCAGATCTCCTCGCGCAGCTCTCCGGCTATCTCCTTCAGCTCCCGGGCGTTGATCTGGCCGATGCGCTTGCCCCGGTCGTCCACCTTCTCGTTGAACTTCAGGGCCGTCTCGGTCATGCGCTCGTGGGTCTCCTGCGAACCGCCGTGCAGGTAGAAGTTCGGCCCTCGGGTGATACGGGTCTTCCCCTGCTCGCCGTCGAAGCCGATCCCCACCAGGCCGCGGATGTTCAGCGGCCTATCCTCTTCCGGGATGCCTGTCATGTGCTCTCCGTGCGCGAAGTGCTGCAGCCCAATAGCATGGTACCTGCTGCGGATGCGGCTGTCAAAACGGCGCTACAGCTCGCGGAAGAAGAACACCTGACGGCCCACTTCCTCGAAGCCCAGGCTCGGATACAGGCTCCGGCCCCGGTAATTCTGCTCCAGGGTCTCGATCCGCGCGTAGCGCATGCCGCACTGCCGGAAGTGCTCCAGGGCACCGCGCAGCAGCGCCTTGCCGATACCGCGGCCCTGGTATCGGCGGTCCACGGCGACGTTCGCCACGTGGCCTACCCGGGTGGTCCTGTAGATGCGCGTGCAGACGTAGCCGACGGGCTCGCCGTCGGCCTCAGCCACGAAGGTGTGCTCGGGGTTCTGGCGCAGGTCGTGGTCAATGCCGGCCCGCTTCCGCTCCTGCCAGGTGGTGCCGGAGATGGGCCCGAAGGCATCTTCGATGTTGCCGTCCAGGCAGAACCCCTCGAAGCTGGTCTCGGTGATGCGCAGGATGGCCCTGCGGTCTCGCCTGCGGTAGGGCCGTATTGTGAACTCGGACACGGTTCCCCACTCCAACCGGCCGCACGGGAAGGGGCTGGCCTGGGCCGCGTGGCTCCCTACTCGGCCAGCCGCACAGTTACGTGCTCACCCGCCGAATGCCCCTTGAGGCCGTCCGGGTCGGCCACTCGGCCCACCAGGTTGACCGCCGAGGCCGGGACGATTTCCTCCTCCGACGGGCTCATTGGCGTCTTGCCGTAGAAGATGCACAGGCAACTGCCCGCCGGCCAGTAGCCCAGGTCCCCTTTGCTGACGCGCTCGACGGCATTCTCCTCGCCCACCTCGACGGGGATCTCGAAGTATATCTCGTCGCCCCACAGGCGGGCTTCACCCTCCAGCGGCAGCGCCTCTATGATCTGGCGCACCGTGTGGGGAGCGTGCTGGTCGCTCAGCTCCCCGTGGAACTCCTCCTGTCCGACGTGGATGATGATCCTGGCCATGTCCCTGCCCTCAATGAAGCAGCGTCCTCGCACGCAGGTTATACCGCATGGTGTGCCGTGCGCCAAGGTCGCAGACAGGCCCGAAAAGGAGGCACCCCCGGGGCGGGGCCGAGGGTGCCTGTCAGAGCTGGCTCATCTATTGGCTGTCAGGTCATTAGCTGCCTCGCCAGCTCGACGGCTGAGGCGGCGTCCGGCGCGTATCCGTCGGCGCCGATCTCGTCGGCGTAGTCCTGGGTGATTGGGGCGCCGCCGATCATGATCTTCACGTCGAGGCCGGCCTCCCGCGCCGCCTCGATCACCGTGGCCATCTGGGGCATGGTGGTGGTCAGGAGGGCGGACAGGCCCAGCAGCTCGGCGCCGCTCTCCTGCACGGCGGCTACGAAGTCCTCCGCCTGCACGTCTATGCCCGCGTCAATCACCTTGAAGCCGCCGCCTTTGAGCATCATGCCCACCAGGTTCTTGCCGATGTCGTGCAGGTCGCCCTTGACAGTTCCCAGCACGACGGTGCCGGCGGGCTTCGTGCCGCTCTCCGCCAGCAGCGGCTCC
>CAYFVS010000243.1:0-4397 GCA_964346565.1 uncultured candidatus Brocadiaceae bacterium
CTGCTCCTCGGGCTCGGCCCACAGGTTGGCCTGTGTCAGGCCGAAGGGGAACCCGCTGCTGACCCGCACCGGTGCCATGCGGTGGCGCCCCCGCTCGGTCATGACCTGCGGCAGATCCACATGAGCGGAGCGACCGGCCGGCAGCTGCCAGACCAGGTGGGCCCTGGCGTGAGCGCTGCCGACCTCGGTGCCGGCGACGCGCAAGGCCTGGGCCGTGAGCCATCGCTTCTCGTTCGTCAGCTCCAGGTCTGCCTCGAACGGTTCCCCGGCGAAAATGTGCTCCGGCGTCCGCCACCGCACCGCCAGACCTGCGACCCCAAGCAAGGCCAGGGCGACCGAACTGGCCAGCCCGGCCAGCAGGAACGAGGCGGTCAGAGAGAACAGGTTGATGCCCCACTGCGCCGAGAGAACCACGAATACCAGCGTGACCAAGGCGTAGAGGCCACCCCAGGAGGTGACGGTGAGGCGCAAGCGCGACTTGCCCTTTGAGCGCACCCGACGGGCGGCCCACTGCACGGTGACATAGACGACCTGCCAGGTGACGAACAGCAGCAGACCCAGCAGAAGCGCCGTGCTGCTGTGGGCGAGGATGGCTGCCATGACGCCCAGAACGGCCACTACCCAGCCGTTGATGCCCAGGAAGCGCGCCGCCCGGCTGAGCCGGGAGCCCATGGTATCGGCCGTTTCTGCCATGCTGTGTCCCCCAGCGGCCGGCTACACGGGTACCGGAATCTCGTCGAGAAGCTCCCGGATCACCCCGGCGGCCTCCTCGAAGTTGGTGCCCGCTCCGGTTGCCCTGTGGATGCGCATGCGGTGGCTCAGCACCGGAGCGGCCAGCTCCTTGATGTCGTCCGGCTCCACGTAGTTGCGCCCCCGCAGCATGGCCAACCCCTGGGCGGCGCGGTAGAGGTGGATTGCTCCCCGCGGGCTGACGCCGGTCAGGACAGTCTCGTGGTTCCGCGTGGCCTCCGCGATGCGCGTGGTATAGTCGAGTACTTCCTCACTGACGTGGACGCGCCGGACCAGTTGCTGCAGCTCCACCACATCCGGGGCGCGCATCACAGGCTCCACGTCCTCCAGGGGATGGCGCAGCTTCTGCGCGCGGATGATCTCCTTGCCCTGCTCGTGAGTGGGATAGCCCAGGTTCATCCGCAGGAAGAAACGGTCCAGTTGCGACTCCGGCAGGGGATAAGTGCCCTCGAACTCGAACGGATTCTGGGTGGCCAGCACGCAGAACGGCCTCGGCAGCGGGTGCACCACGCCGTCCACGGTGATCTGGTTCTCGTTCATCGCCTCCAGCAGGCAGCTCTGCGTCTTCGGCGTGGTGCGGTTGATCTCGTCGGCCAGGATCACGTTGGCGAACAGCGGGCCGCGCTTGAACACGAAACGAGATTTCGCCTCGTCGTAGATATTGACCCCCAGCAGGTCGCTGGGCAGCAGGTCCGGGGTGAACTGGATGCGCCGGAACTCGCAGTCCAGCGCGCTGGCGATTGTGTGCGCCAGGATGGTCTTGCCCACGCCGGGCACGTCTTCGATGATCAGGTGCCCCCCCGCCAGCAGCGCCACCAGTGCCAGCTCGATGCGGTCACGCTTGCCCACGTACACCTTCTGTATCTCGCGCACGAGCGCCTCGATGGCCTCCGTCGGGACATCCAGCTCGGCCCCCGCCTGTGTGTCGGTCATGGCTTGCTCCTGTAGGAAGCACCATAGCCCGCCCCGTTCATCCCATTGTACCTACGCCCGGCTGGCGGGTCAAACTGTGCCGCAGACGCACCGGCGGTGGGGCAGGTAAGGGAGGAGATGGCCCTCTGAGGCGTTCAGCCGGCGTTGGGCGCCGTCTGCGGTTCCTCGAGGCTGCCCTGCAAGTTGCGTATGAGCCGGCGCGCCGAGACCGAGCGGCTGCCGCCGTGCGCGACGTGCTGGCGCAGAGACTCGATGGCGTCGGCGGGCCGGTCCAGCTTCTGCGCGTAGAGCAAGCCCAGGTTGAACTGCGCCGGCGCGAACGACTCGTCCAGCTCCACCGCGCGGCGCAACATGCCCGCCGCCTCTTCCGGGCGTCCCAGGCGGGACAGAACCAGGGCGTGGTTGTTCAGGCACCTCAGCAGAAGCGACCGCTCGGGCTCCTGCTGCGCCTCGAGAGCGGCCCGGCACTCCGCGTAACGCCTGTCGGCCTCCTCCAGCTCGCCGAACGACGCCTCGCAGAAAGCGAGGGGGTAGAGGACGGAAGGACCGTCAACGCCCAGTTCGTGGGCGCTGAGCAGGACGGCGTGCGCGGAGCCATACTCCCCCTGCTCGAACAGGTCCGTCCCCAGGCGCTCCAGCCGCTGGTGCACTGCTTCCCCGGCCGGGGCGGATCCGGCCCGGGCGCCTGCCGGAGTCATGTCCTCCAGACGTTGTTTGAGGGTGCGGATTTCCTCCTGCTGCTCGCGGGCGTCGGCCTGCAGCTCATCAACGTGTGCGGCCTCCTGCGCCAGGGCGCGGTTGCCGGCCTCCAGGTCTCGGACCCGCTCCCCCAGGTCGGCCACCTGCTGGTACAGCTCCTCGTTCTCGGACACGAGCGACTCGTACTTGCCTCGCCACTCGCTCGTCTCCTCGCGGGCGGCGGCCAGTTCGTCTTCGTGGCCCACGTCGCACGCGCTCAGCAGCAATGCGCAGGGCAGCACCAGCAGGACGATCCGCTTGACACTCATCGCATCCTCGGCACAGAGCATCTGGAGCGCCCCATCATACCCAGCCCGGCTCAGTCGAACAACCGCGTGATCTGGTCCTGGTGGTAGACGGGCATCTCCTCTCGCCTGCCGCTGCGAACCAGCAGGCAGCCCTCCGAGCGAGGTCGGACCTCGCCCACGTCCACGCAGCGGGTGCCGGTCTGCTCGACTGCCTGCCGCACTGCGTCCGCCTCCCCGGGCGGGGCGCAGATCAGCAGGGCGCCGCTGGCGATGGTACCCAGCGGGTCGAGCCCGAAGTGGCGGCAGAAGGCACCGCCCGGCTCCAGCACGGGGATGGCATCCTCCTGCACCAGCAGGCCACACCCGGCCGCCTCCGCCAGCTCCCACAGGGCGGTGACCACGCCGCCCTCGGTCGGGTCGTGCATGGCGTGCACGTCGCCCGCGGCGCAGGCGGCCATCGCTTCGGCCACTACGCTGATGCCGGGATCGTCCAGGAAGTCGCGGGCGCGGGCAATCTCCTCTGCGTTGAAACTGCCCTCGAGCTCCTCCGCCCGCTCGCGGGCCATGATGGCGGTTCCCTCCACCGGCACGCCCTTGGTCAGCAACACGCGGTCGCCTGGCCGCACGTCCCGCTTGTCCACCAGCTCCTCCAGCGGGAGCTCGGCCAGCATCTGGCCCACCAGAATGGGGCGGTCCAGGCCGGGGGTGATCTCCGTGTGCCCGCCGCACAGCGCGCAGTCAAGCTCCTCCAGCGCCTCCCGCAGGTCGCCCCAGATGCCCCTGACCAGCTCCCGGTCCGTCCCACCCTCCGGCAGGAGCGCCGTGACCAGGAACCAGCGCGGCCGGGCCCCGACCGTGGCCAGGTCGTTCGCATTGACGTGCACCACGTACCACCCGATGCGGTCGGCGGTGAAGGTGATGGGATCGGTCTTGGCGACCAGGCAGCGATCGCCCATCCGTATCGCGCAGACGTCCCGGCCGATTCCGGGCCGGATCAGCACTCGCTCGTCGTCGGCCGGGATGCTCGCCAACAGGTCAGCCAGCAGGCGGGCATCCAGTTTGCCCGGTGGCAGTATCATGTCGGACGGTCCTTCCGCTGTCGGCTCTCGATGTGGATCATCAGCGTGGAGACATCCGCCGGGCTGACGCCGCTGATGCGGCTGGCCTGGCCGAGCGAGACGGGCTGGACCTCGGCCAGTTTCTCGCGGGCCTCACGGCGCAGTTGGGGGATGTCGGCGTAGTCGAGCCAGCCAGGGATGCGGCGGTCCTCGTTGCGGCGGAAGCGCTCGATCTGCTCGAGTTGGCGCTCCAGGTAGCCCTCGTACTTCAGCTCAATCTCCACCTGCTTCCGGACCTCCTGGTCGGCGGCCAGTTCGTCCACGCGGGGGTCCAGCTTGGCCAGAGCGTCCAGGTCCATTGCGGGCTGCCTCAGGATGCGGGCCAGCATCTTGCCCTCGTGGTGGGTCCCCCGCAGGTGCTCAACTGCGCGGGCGATGGCGCACTCCTTGCGCTGGAGGCTCTGCCACGTCTCTTCCTGGATCAAGCCGTTCTCGTGGCCGTACTTCATCAGCCGGCGGTCGGCGTTGTCCTGGCGCAGCAGGAGCCGGTACTCCGCCAGCGAGGTGAACATCCGATAGGGCTCATCGGTTCCCTTCGTGACCAGGTCGTCAATGAGCACGCCGATGTATGCCTCATCCCGGCCCAACACGAGGGGTTCCCTTCCCTGGA
>CAYFVS010000244.1:0-6147 GCA_964346565.1 uncultured candidatus Brocadiaceae bacterium
ACCGACGTGCTGACGGTCCGGGCGCCGCGACTCGCCCTCCGCGGGCTGGGGGCGGACGGGCTGGAGGGCGGATTCTCACTCGAAGTGCCCGAGCTTGCCGACCTGCCGGCGACTCTCGCTGCTGTTCTGCCGGAGGTCGCGGGGACCGTGCGCGCCGAGGGCGAAGTCAGGGGGCACGCCCCCGTCGTGGACAAACTGCTGGCCGCTGCGGCAGGGGCGGAGATGCGCCCGCTGCAACCGTTCCCTTTGGATGCGTTCTACGCGGAGGACATCCCCCTGGACGCACGGGGGCGGCTCACGGTGGACGGCCTGTCGCTTACCCACGCCCTGCCGTCGGGCACCGCTGTCGGGATGGAAGGGGGCGAGCTGCGCTCCGAGCTGGCGCTCCAGAACGGGCAGGTGACCGCTTCCCTGAGCGCGCGGGTGCCGCAGGTGGAATTCGCCCCGTCGCCGGTGCCGCTGAGGGACTTCTCGTTGTCCTCGCGGGCGCGCCTGAGCGAGTTCGACCGGTTCGAGGTGGAGGAGTTCCACTTCCGAGGGCCGTCGGAGTTGTTGCAGATGAACGCGTCCGGGCTCATCGCCGGGCTCGGTGGGTTGCGCGGCGTGCCAACGGCCGCCGCCCTGTTGAGCGGGTTCGACGTGGCGCTCCGGTCGGAAGGCACCTTGCGGCCCGGCGGGCTGCCATTGCCGCCGGGCTGGGCCTCCGAGGGTGGGCTCGGCTGGCGGACGGAGCTGGCCCTGGAAGCGGGCCGCCGGCTGGCGGTGCGGGTCCTGCCCCGGCTGGACGGCCTGACAGTGCGCCTGGGCGACCTGCTGGCCGTCAACGGGCTGGCGGGGACCCTGGGGCTGGAGAAGAGCTGGTCAATCCGGACGGCAGAGGCCGAGCCCCTGGCCCTGAGCCAGCAACTGGTCGCGACGGAGGTGCCCCCCACGGCGGAGGGCACGGGCGGGCTGGCCCCGGACTTCGGCACGGCCGCCGGGAAGCTGGCCGCCACCGATGCGGGGCTGGCCCTGGACTCCGCCTCGGCCCTGGGCCGGCGGCTGGTGGAGGCGGCGCGGGCCGAGCTGGTGGGGCGGGGCTCCCGCCTGCTGGTGCCCCAGTTCTCGCTCAAGCCGCTGGGCGGGACCCTGGTCGGCAGGCTGTCCTTCACGCCGGCGGCGGAGGGGCGGGAGTTGCGGCTGGACGGGGAGTTCGACGGCATTGACTTCTCCGCCATGCTGCCGCCGGAGCTGCGCGATCTGCGCGGCGATTCGACCGTGGCCGGGAGCTTCGCCGTGCAGGCAGTGCTGGCCGAGGCACTCGACGCGGAATACAACCCCATAAAGGACGTTTCGGGCCGGCTGGACGTGACCCACGTGGGTTCGGATGCCCTGAGCCGCGCCCTGCTTGCCCTCGACCCGGCTGGAGAGCGGCCGGCCTTCGTCCGGCTTCGCAGCGCTCTCAAGCTGGCCGGCCCGCGACGGGTCGAGGTTCGGCTCGAGCGCGGCTTCGTCAGCGCGGAAGTCGAGCTGCAAGGGGCGGCCGGCGGGCTGATTAGCAGCTACTCGCTGCCCCGGTTCAACATCGCACAGCTTCTGGCCTCCGACCTGGTCAAACGGGGGTTCGGGCGGGCGGCCATGCTGGGGCGCGTTTTGCACGCGCTCGACGCCGACGTGCTGGAGATCGGAGCGGACGGGTCCGTCCGGCTGGTGCGCGATGCGAAAGGAAGGTGAGTAACGGATGGCGGTTAGCAGCCTGTTGAGGAACTGGGCGCGGCCGCGCCGCCGCCAGTTGCAAGCGGATCAAGGCGCGAGGCCGAAGGCGTGCCCCCGGCCGCACGTCGAGGCCGAGCAACACAGAGACGCGCCGCAAATGGCGGGGACCCAAAGGGTTGGGGCGGCACGCAGCCGTCTGCTGCGTTGCGCCTCCTCGACGATACATAGAGTATCGCCTGCGTCGGCGCGCCTTGCATCCGACCGCGCGGCGCTCCCAACGCGACCAGATCCAGTTCCTCAACAGGCTGCTAGATGGCGAGCGGCACTGGCGCTTGGCCTGGGCATGCTGCTGACGGCGACGGGCTGCGGGGGGCTGGGCGGCCTGGTCGGCACGCGCATCCGGGTCAAGGGCGCTTACCCCAGCCTCGAGGAGCAGGTGCTGGGCGCCTGGGAGCGGACGGGGCAAGAGGTCCTGCTGTTGGCGGGCGTGCGCAGCGTTGACCCGATGACGGGCCGCCCCCAACCTCCTTCGCCCATGACCGAGAGCGAGAGGCAGGCCCTCCAGGCGCGGCGGCGCATGGAGTTCAACCGGGACGACATCGCGCGCTTCCGGCAGGCCGGCCACGTGGGCGAGGGCCGCGACGGGATGCTCGTCCCCTTGGAAGAGCAGGTGGAGCAGCTCCGCGACGACGATCAGCGCCTGTACGATCTGGTGCGCGCGCTCACCGACGAGGAGAACCAGGACCGGCTGACCGTCATGGAACGCATCGTGCGCACCAATCCCGACCTGCAAGGCGAGGAGGGGCTGGAGACCGTGCGGCAGATACTGGCCGCGCGCCACCGCCAGGAGGCCGAAGCAGGCACCAGGATCCAGATGCCCGACGGACGGTGGACCGTCAAAGGGGAGGGCGGGACATGATGCTGCACAGAGCCGCAAAGGCCGCCGCGCTGCTGGCAGTGCTGGCGGGCTGTGCGGCGCCGGGGGACGTGAGCGCGCCGCCTAACGCGCATCTGGCCCGCCGCCGCACCGAGTGGCACCAGGCGGTCCGGCTGACCCGGAGCGCCGGGGCGGAGTTCCAACCGGATTACTGCGCCCGGACCGGCGCGCTGGCCTACGTCTCCGAGCGGGAGGGCTCGGCGGATCTCTACCTGCGAGAGAACGCCGCCGAGCCGCTTTCGCCGGCGCGGCGCCTTGCCCCCCACGGCGCGCGGGAGCTGTGGCCCCGGCTCTCGCCGGACGGCTCGCGCGTGGCCTTCGTCAGCACACGCGCTGACAGCGCCGGCGACCTCTGGCTGTTGCGGCCCGGCGGCTGGCTCCGCCCACGCGAGCCAGAGCGGCTGACGGACGGCCGAACGGCCGACGACCAGCCCTGCTGGCACCCGGACGGCGAGACCTTGTTCTACTGCGCCGCTCCGTCAGTCGGAGGCGCCTACAGGCTCTACCGGCTGGACCTCGGAGACGAGCCGGTGGCCCTGACAGAGCAGGGCGGCCAGATGCCGGACTGCTCCCCTGACGGGCGGTTCCTGGTCTATGTCAGCCGGGAGGACGCCGGCGGGACGGCCCTGCACGTGCTGCGGCTCGCCGACGGGCGCACGACGCGGCTCACCCGGGGCTCGCACGTGGACCTGCACCCCTGCTGGACGAGGGACGGCACCCGCGTCCTGTTCACGCGCCACCCCTTCGACACGAACCGCGACGGGCGGGTGGACCGGTCGGACGCGTCTTCCATCTACTCGCTCGCTTTCAGCGAAGGCATCTTCGAGGAGGGCGTCGCCCTGCCGGCCGTCCGGCAGCTCACCTCCCTGGCCACGGCGGACGCCGGCCCGCGCGCCACAGAGGAAGGCTTCGTCTTCTCTCGCGCCTTGGGGCCTGGGGAGGCGGACGTGTTTGTGCTGGCCGGCCCGGGCGAGATGGCCGAACTGGCGACCGTGGCGGATTACATCCAGTTTGCCCGCCGCGCCGAGCAGCAGGACCTCGACGTCCATCGGCGCGCTCTCGCCTGGCAGAACGCCATCTGGGCGGCCTCCGAGTCTGCCCGGGCCGGCGTGCCGCCCATGGGCGGGGCGGACGCAGCCGGGGCGGCTGGCGCGTGGCTTGCCCTGGGGCGTGTCTACCGGCAACTTGGCTACCCGCCGCAGGCTCGCCAGGCCCTGGAAAGGGCGGTTGAGGAGGGGCCGTCGCCGTCCCCGGTCGAGGGGGAGGCGCGCCTGGAGCTGCTGGCGCTGGATCGCGCGCAGGCCGAGCGGGCGGGCGAACCCCCCGGTAAGGAGCACCTGGAAGCGGCCAGCGCGCTGGAGGATGACTACAGCGGCGCCGGCCGCCTGGACCTGGGGCGCATCGCCGCCCTGGCGCGGGTCGAACTCGGCTTGGCCCGGCTGGCGGCGTCCGAGTACCGGGAGGCGCTATCGGCCTTCGAGTCCGTGGCCACGCAGCATCCCGAGCAGTCGGAGGCGCGCGCGCAGGCCCTGCTGGGAGCGGCGCGGGTCTATGAGGTCCTGGGCGACCCGGAAGCCGTGCGGGGCGCCTATCTGACGGTCCTGCGGCAGTTCGGCCAGGCCGAGAAGGCGGCGCAGGACGCCGCCGCAGGGGCTGTGCGCACGGTGGTGCGGCCGGGTGCGGAGTTCGACCATGAGCTGAGCGAGTTGCGCGGCATGGTGGAGCAGCACGGCGACGTGCCCATGCTGGCGGCGAGGGCGCAGAACGCCATCGGCGACCTGTTCTACCGGCGCAGGGATTTCGCCGACGCGGCGGCCCAGTACCAGCGCACCATCGAGCAGTTCCCCGATCAGCCGCGGCAGGCGGCCGCCGCATACCTGGCGCTGGCGCGCATCCGCACCGAGCAGGAGGACTACGACGAGGCCGTCCGGCTGCTGAGCGAGATGGAGCAGTCCTACGGGCGGCAGGGCGGCGTGTTGCGCGAGAAGGCGCACAGGGGGCTGGTCCGGTCGCTGCTGCTGAGGGCGGAGCGGGCCAAGGAACTGGACGACGTGCCGCTCGCACTGGATACCTATCACACGCTTGCCGAGGCCCAGCCCGGTTCGGCGGCGGCGCACCGCGGCATGGTCGAGTGCTACGCCCTGCTTGGGCGCTCGGACGAAGCCGTCCTAAGATACCGCGAACGCCTGGAGGAGGACGAGGGCGACCACCTGGCCCGTTACGGACTCGCGCTGGCTTACAGTTACCACGGACCGACCGACTGGGTCGGTTCTCCCTCGGCGACCCGGCGCCGGAAGCGCACAGACCGCGAGGCGCTGTCCCTGTTGGAAGAAGCCATACGGGCGGCGCCGGACGTGGCCTACTATCACCAGTTGCGCGGGTTCCTGCACAACCGGCTGGCCCTGGCGGAGGGCGAGGAGGACGACAGGCTGGCCGCCCTGGACGGCTACCTGGCCGCGCTGGGGCTGAGCGACCCGGAGACTGACCCCGCCAACTACGCCAACGCACTGTTCAACGTGGGGGAGGGGTATGCCCTGGTCGAGCGGCCCGCGGCGGCCTATCCCTACTACCGTCGGGCGCTGGAGGCGGGCTTCCGCATCGAGGGCCAGCGGGGGCGAACCGCGCTGCGCAACGTCTCCCGTGCCGCCATGGCCGCCGGACGGTATGACCACGCCGCCGAACTGCTGGAGAGGGCGCTGGAGCTGTTGCCGGAGGCGGACGCCGATGTGCCGGCGTTGCGCGAGCGGGCCGAACTGCTCGACCGTCTCGCCCTGGCCCGTCACATGGACGGCGGCTTCGCGGCCGCCGCCGATGCCTATCGCCGCTACTGTGACCGCCTGGAGCGGTTGATCGAAGCTGACCCGAGTTCGGCCGAGGCTTACCGGCGCAACCTGTTGCGCGGCTGGCGGAACCTTGCCGTCAACCTGTACCTTGCCGTCGAACGGGAGGGGGCCGATGGTCAGGCGTTGCAGCGTGCCTACTCTGTGCTGCAGCGGGCGCTGGAGCGGGTGGAGGCCGTCGGCGTCGTCCGACCGGCGGAGGAGGCCGGCGGCGGGCTGATCACCGTCAGCGTGGAGGTGGCGCTCGGCGAGCGCGCCGGGCCGACCGAGTTCGACGCCCGGGCGGAACGCCGCCTGCTGCTCACTTACGTGGCGCGCATCTGCGCCCTGGCGGGGGACTACACCTCTGCGGCCGGGTACCTCCAGCGCAAGCTCGCCCTCTACCCGGACCTGCCCGATGACACCGAGCGGGTGGACCTGCTGACCGAGCAAGCCATCGTCAGGAGCCAGGTAGCTGAGTATCTGGTCGCTGCGGGCGATCTGTCCGCCGCCGCGCAGCACCTGAGCGAAGCGGCCCGGCTCGACGATCTGGCGGACAACCTGGAGGGCAGAACCGAGTCCGTGGTCGCGCTCGGGCGCGTGGTCCAGCGCATGGCAGGGGCTGACGCCGAGCTGCTCCGCCGGGCCGTCGCCATGCACCGAAAGGCGTTGCAGGAGGTCCGCCGGGAAGGCGCC
>CAYFVS010000245.1:0-8859 GCA_964346565.1 uncultured candidatus Brocadiaceae bacterium
CCCCTCGTCGTGGCGGTGTCCACGGCGATGGCGGCCCGGCGCGGCCTGCTGATTCGCGACAGGTCCTCCTTCGAGCGGGCCAGAGGCATCCAGGCCGTCGTCTTCGACAAGACCGGCACGCTCACCGAGGGCCGCTTCGGCGTGACCGAGGTAGTGCGGTTGGGCGAGATGGACGAGGACGAGGTGCTGCGGCTGGCCGCGAGCGTGGAGAGCCATTCCGAGCATCCCATCGCCCAGGGCGTGGTCGAGGGCGCCGAGGAGCGCGACTTGGAGTATCCGAGCCCCAGGGAGTTCAAGGCCATCCCCGGCAAGGGCGCCCAGGCGCAGGTGGACGGGCGACTCATCCGGACCGTCAGTCCCGGCTACCTGGAGGAGTACGGCATCAGCGTTGACAGCGGCGAGCCGGAGCGCCTGGCCGGGCAGGGCAAGACGGTGGTCTATGTGCTGGCCGAAGACCGGCCGGTCGGCGCCATCGCTCTGGCCGACATCATCCGGGAGGAGTCGCGGGAGGCTCTTGATTATCTTAAGAGCCACGGCGTGCAGGTGATGATGCTGACGGGCGACTCCGGAGAGGTCGCCGAATGGGTGGCCGAGGAATTGGGCCTCGACGACTACTTCGCCGAGGTGCTGCCCGACCAGAAGGCCGACAAGATCAAACAAGTGAAAGGTCGTGGCTTGACCGTTGCCATGACAGGTGACGGCGTCAACGACGCTCCGGCTCTGGTGGAGGCCGACGTCGGCATAGCGATCGGGGCCGGAACGGACGTGGCCATCGAGTCGGCCGACATCGTGCTGGTCAAGTCGGACCCGCGAGATGTCGCGGCGATCCTGGAGCTGTCCGGCGCCACCTACTCCAAGATGGTGCAGAACCTCTGGTGGGCGACCGGATACAACGTGGTCGCTATTCCCTTGGCAGCGGGCGTGCTCTACTGGGCCGGGATACTACTGAGCCCGGCGGCCGGCGCTGTCCTGATGTCGGTATCCACGGTGATCGTGGCCATCAACGCCCGGCTGCTGGGGCGCAAGGAGAGCGAACTGGCGGGAGCTAAGGCGGAGGGATGACACGTCTGGCGGGTGTGCCGGGAGGTCTGGTGAACCGGTGGCATGGAAGGAGCGAGGAATGCCGCAAGGCGGCCTGGGCGGTGCGGGGCGGGACGCCGTTCTTGCTCAGGTGGGTACCGAAGGTGTGGCGCAGCGCGTGGAGGTCAACCGTTCGCCCGCGCTCGTCTTCCTTCGGGATGCTCGCGGCCGCCAGGTCGAGATTGAAACTCTTGATCAGGTTGCGCGGCACCGAGAACAGGGGCGCCCCGACCGGCAGCTTGAGCGGAGCCGCCACGCTTTCCTCCTCTGCTCGTCCCGCCGGGCCTTGAGCTTCTCGTCCAGCCAGTCGCGCAGATCGTCGACCAGGTCCTCCCGAAGCGGGAGCAGCGCGCGCTGCCCCGCCTTGGCGTCCTTCGCAAGCAGCCCTGCGTGCGCCTGCCGGCTGTCCAGGTGGAGCCGCCCCACGGTGATGCTCGCCAGCTCTCCGACGCACGAACCCCTGAGCACCATCGTCTTGTAGATTAGCATCCGCTCCCGTCCGAGGCGCTCTCGCTTCGCCAGGAACTCCGGGCTGTCCTCCAGGGCCTCCTGCCCCGCCCCGTGCCGATTACGGGAGGGCTACTTGCGGGGACAACGGGCGGCTGGTAGACTCCTCGGCGCGTGTGAGTTGGCCAGCAAGTACAGGAACGGAGGCGGAGTATGAGCGTGGATCGCAATGAGGTCGAAGGTAGAGTCAAGGCGACGGTGGCCCGGGTCCTGGACCTCGAGCCCGCGCAGATAACGGACGAGAGCAACTTCGTCTTCGATCTCGGAGCCGACAGCCAACAGAGCGTCGAAATGGTGGCCGCCTTCGAAGAGGAGTTCAACATCGAGATGGACGAGGACGAGGCGCTGGCCGTGCAGAACATCCGCGACGCGGTGGAGTTCATCTCCGAGATACTTGACCAATGAGCTGGATGCCGAGGCGCCCGGTCTGAGCGGAGCAGAAAGCGAGACCCCGGAATGCGCATCATCGTCCAGGACGACTACGAATCGCTGAGCCGGTGGGCCGCTCACCACGTCGTCCACAGGATCAATGAGTTAAGACCGACCGCGGAGGAGCCGTTCGTTCTGGGGCGGCCCACGGGATGGCCCCCGGTGGGCACCTACGAGCGACTCGTGCAGCTCGACCGGGAAGGCAAGGTGTCCTTCACCAACGTGGTGACGTTCAACACGGACGAGTACGTGGGCCTGCCGGAGGACCACCCGCAGAGCTACCATTCCTTCATGACGAAGCATCTGTTCGACCACACGGACATCCCCCCGGAGAACGTCAGTATCCTGGACGGAGACGCCGAGGACCTGGAAGCCGAGTGCGCTGCCCACGGGGAGAAGATGGCCTCCTATGGCGGCGTGGAGCCGTTCCTGGCGGAATTGGCCCCGACGGGCACATTGCGTTCAACGAACCGGGCTCCAGCCTCGGCAGCCGGACCCGGATCAAGACGCTGACGAAGGAGACGGTTACCGCCAACAGCTGGTTGTTCGACGGTGACATCGATAAGGTGCCCCGCACGGCGCCGACGGTGGGCCTGCGCACCGTGATGGACTCAGGAGAGGTGGTTATACTCGTCAGCGGGCAGAGCAAGGCGCGCGTTCTGCGAATGGCCGTCGAAGGGGGCGTGAATGACATGTGGACACTCTCGGCGCTCCAGTTGCACCCGCAAAGGGATGATCATCTGCGATAGTGGTTCCACCATCGAGCTCAAAGTCGGCACCGTGAGTTACTTCACCAGCGTCGGAAACGCCAACCTGGAGCCGATCGAGCTATAGGGCGAGGGCAACCGTTCCTTCCGGGCGGAGCAAGACGTGGAGTATCGGTCGCTTACCGCGCAGGAGATCAGTGAACTGGAGGACGCCGGCTGCCGGGCCGATGACTGGTCCCGCGTACTGGTGGCCGAAGGATTCAGGCCCGGCGCCGTTGGGCGCTGCACTTTCAGCGGCGCCGTGCGGCTGGGAGCCTTCGAGGAGCCGGTCCAGCACGGGGCCACCCCCCTGCCCTCGGGCGTGAGAGACTCGCACTTGCATGAGGTCACGGTCGGCAGCAACTCCCTGGTGCAGAGCGTGGGCCTCCTGGCCAACTACGACGTCGGGCGGGAGGCGTGCATCCTGAGTTGCGACTCCCTCACTGTGGAGGGGGAAACGTCCTTCGGCAACGGCGTCCGAATCGACGTGCTGAACGAGGGAGGCGGCCGGGAGATCCCGGTGTTCGACCGCCTCAGCGCTCCGGTGGCCTACCTTGCCGTCTGCTACCGGCACCGGCCCCGCCTGGTCGGGGCCATCGAGGAGATGGTCCGGCGTTACGCAGCAAGGAAGGAAGCCACACGGGGCGCCATCGGCGAGGGCGCGCGCGTCCTCAACTGCCGCACGATCAGGAACGTGGCAATAGGAGTGCGCGCCACGGTGGAGGGCTGCATCCGCCTGCAGAACGGAACCATCTGCTCGAGCGCGGAAGCGCCGACCACCGTGGGCGCGGGAGTCGCGGCGTCGGACTTCATCATCGGCACCGGTTCGGTCGTTGACGGCGGGGCGATGCTGAGGCGATGCTTCGTGGGCCAGGCCTGCAAGATCGGCCGGCAGTTCTCCGCCGAGGGATCGGCCTTCTTCGCCAACACGGAATGCTTCCACGGGGAGGCCGTCTCCGTCCTGGCGGGGCCCTACACCGTCTCGCACCACAAGAGCACCTTGCTCATAGCCGGCATGTTCAGCTTCTACAACGCCGGATCGGGCACCAACCAGTCCAACCACATGTACAAGCTGGGCCCCCTCCATCAAGGCGTGGTGGAGCGGGGCAGCAAGACCGGCAGCTCCAGCTACCTGCTGTGGCCCAGCCGCGTGGGACCCTTCACTGTCGTGCTGGGGAAGCACAGCGCCCCCTTCGACAGCGGCAGCCTGCCGTTCAGCTACGTCGATGAGAGCGACGGCCGCTCGGTTCTCTGGCCGGCTCTGAACCTGTTCACCACGGGCACGAAGCGGGATGGCATGAAGTGGGCTGCCCGTGACCGCCGCACCGATCCGGAGAAACTCGACCCCATCCGCTTCGAGGTCTTCTCGCCTCTCACCGTGGGGCGGATGATGCAGGGCATCGCGGAGCTGGAGGAGCTTTACGCGTCGGCCCCGCGCGAGCAGGAATACGTACGGCACGTCGGCATCGCCATCAAGCGGCTGCTCTGCCGCAGGGCCCCCAGGCACTACCGGATGGCCGTGGAAACCTATCTGGGCGAGATGCTCGTGCGCCGCATAGAACGGGCCCGGGACCCGGCGGACGCACTGGCCCGGCCCTCCGCCGGCGCCGCCGGAGAAGGCGACTGGGTCGACCTGCTGGGCTTGCTTGCGCCACGGCGCCAGGTCGAGAGCTTGTGCGACGCGATTGAGCGCGGTCAAGTGGACACGCTGGACGCACTCCAGGGAAGGCTCCAGGCCCTACGTGACGCGTACGAAGATCACGAGTGGGCGTGGGCCTTGGCTGCGTGGAAGGAGTGGCGCGGCAAGGCGCCGGCGGAGATGAGCATAGAGGAACTGGCCGGGGCCGTCCGTGACTGGGAAGAGGCGGCGCTCAAGCTGAACGCCATGATCCTGAAGGATGCGCAGAAGGAGTTCGACCAGGCCAGCCGTATCGGCTACGGCATCGACGGGGACGACGAGGTGCAGAGCAGGGACTTCCAGGCGGTGCGCGGGGAGTTCGAAACCAACGAGTTCGTCAGGACGCTGCGGGAGGAATCGGAAACCATCCGTGCCCGCGCCCGAGCCGTGCTCAGCACGCTCGGGGCGGCCGGTAAGGAGTGACCTCCGCGGGTCAAGCGGAGATCTGAGGCAGGTGTTCGACCGCCAGCCTCCTCATGGCCCTTTCGTCTATCCCGTCGGGTGGCGCCGAGCTTCCGGCTTCCGCGGCTTGCTGCTTGCGGCGTTCCTCCTCGTCGTGAATAGCGCCGACGATGGGCGCGCAGTCGTCCGCGCTCACGCGTGCCTCACCGGCCAGGCCGTACTCCTTGTTGATGTAGGCAGGCACGGCGGCCTCCGGCACGTGCAGCAGCAGTTGCGCCTCCATCTCCTCGTCGGAGATGCCCGTGGTGCGTCCCAGGACGTCGTACTGGTAATCCACCCACCTGCCGATCTCCACGAGCCGCGTCTTCTTGACCGAGATATCGCTGCGCTCTGCCACGCTCTCCGCCAGGTAACACTGCGCCCAGTAGACGATGCCCTGCAGGCCGGACTTGTCCGTGATGGTGATGGACGGAGGCGTCCCCAGCAGCCCGGCCGTGTCGAAGACCTGGTAGATGCGCTCGTCCATCGCCAGACCGTGCCCGTGAATGCCCGCGCGGGTCTTGTGGGCGTCCTCCCCCACCAGGGGGTGGTCCGGCGGGATGATCACACCCATCGCCCTGAAGTAGTCCGCGATCTCGGTGATGGCCTGCGTGTTGGTGCCGTTGGGCCCCTTCAGCGACCGGTATGCCATGATGGCCGCCTCCAGGGGCGGGTTGCCGGTCCTCTCGCCGAAGCCCAGCAGCGTCCCGTTCAGTATGTCGCAGCCGTAGAGCCAGGCGGTCACTGCGTTCGCGATGACCAGGTGGAAGTCGTTATGGCCGTGCCATTCCAACCTCTCCGGCGGCATGCCCTCACGCACCACTTTGTGAACCAGCTTCGGAACGCTGCGCGGCAGCGCCGCCGAGGCGTAGGGCAGCCCGAATCCCATGGTGTCGCAGAGCCTGACCTTCGGTTTCAGCTCCTGCGGCAGCTCGTCAGCAAACTGAACGATCATCCCGATGAACGGCAGCACGAAGCCGTCGATGTTGGCCCGGGTAAGGTCCTCCAGGTGGAACCGCACGCGGATGTCCCGCTCGGCCGCCATCTTGGCCATAGTGAGATACTCCTCGGCGGCCGTCCTCCAGTTCTTCCTCAGCTTCAGGAACACGTGATAATCGGAGCAGGAGGACAGCAGCCCGGTCTCCTTGATGCCCAGGTGCTGCATCAGTTTCAGGTAGAGGGCATCGTTCCGCAGCCCCCTGATCCACGCGGTCGGCTCCGGGTAGTGCGGGTTGTCCGCGTAGACCTCCAGGCAGCGGGTGACGGCCTCCACGTCGCTGTCCGAGTAGAGGAAGAACTCGGTGTTCGAGATGACCTGGTTGGGTCCCGAGAGCCTGCCCAGCAGGCGGTAGATGTCCACGATCTGATCCGGCGTGTAGGGGGGCCTGGCCTGCTGGCCGTCCCGGAAGGTGGTGTCGCTCAGCACCAGCGGCGCCTCCCGCCGCTCGGCGAAGTCGAACTCCACCATCTCCCCGTCGATCTCCTCGTATGCCTTGCCTGAGAAGACCGTGCGGGGCACCTCGGTGAAGGGGAAGATGTCCTCAAGCAGGTCGGGCTGCCCTTCGTCGATCTGGGCCAGCGAAGAGGGGTCCGTCTCGACCTGGCGGGTGGTGGACAGGCCCATGATCTGCTGCTTCAGTTCCTTCTGCATCCACGGCTCTCCTTGCGGGATGGCGGGAACGACTGGGGCGCGAATCGTGATGAGTATAGAGTGGTGGGCGGCAACCGTCAAAGCGCGCAGGGCAGGTGTGGCCGAAACCCCGCCGGCGACCTCTTGACGTGCGCTGCTGGCGCGGCCTCCCCACCGGCCAGGCGCGGCGCACGCGCCTGCGGTCGCTGCGCACATCCGCCTTGCAGAGGCCATCGAGAGGGTTGGCCGCCAGCCGGTCGGTCTCGACGCACCAGTTGCAGAACGCCATGATGGCCGACCGGTAGGTGTTGCGGGTTCTGGCCCCCATGCCGTTGGCCTCGGCGCGGTTCATCCACTTCTCCATCGAGTCACGGGTGACGCGGGCCAGCCGGTAGACCGTCCTCGGCGAGCAGTTCAGCAACCGTGCCACATCCTTCACATCCAGCAGGGCAGGCGGGGTGGCTGCTTCCTGGCGTTCGGCCTCCGCCTGCGCGGTCGGTTCGGTCGTGTCTTCCTGCACGGTTTCTCCTCGATGCATCGTCGGTGACGGCTTCATACCTCCCTACTGATCACTTACGGGAAACGACCGCAAAGTGTCGGTACTTACCTGGCTCGGGCCGCCAGACCGGTAGTTCAACGGCGGGCGATTCGCCCATGAGGCCATCGAGGAGGCCACGTCGAAAGGCCTTGCCTTCTTATTTGCGGCATGGTGGACTTACGCAAATAAGCGCAGGCGTTGTTTTCGCTCACGCAAACAAGGGGACTGGCACATGGCAACTTCCAAGAGGCCCCTTGGCCGCTCCGTCAGGTGCCCCGAGGGCTACGTGGCCTTCATCCCTGACCCTTTGCCCCCGAAGCTGGACTGGTCGGCTCGGTTGGTGAGCGCCTTATCGGAAGCGGATCGCCTGATCGGCCGGCTGGCCGGCGAAGGGGGGAAGCTGCCGAATCGCCACATGCTCATGCGCCCGTTCCTGGCGCGCGAGGCCGTCCTTTCCAGCCGGATCGAAGGGACGCAAGCCACTCTCGGCGAGTTGCTGGCATCGCAAGCGGGGGCGGCGGTCGAGCGCAGCCCTGAGGAACTGCGGGAGGTGGGAACCTTCAGCGGTTTCGGTGCCTGGTTCAAGGCACAACTCAGCGAGAACATAGTGCTCGACACCGCGCCGTGGGCTCCGTCCACGTGTTGGGGGCAGGCGTACTTCGCCGTGCGGGATCAGGTCGATGTAAGCAAGGGAGACCTGGTCCACCTGAGCTTCTCAGCAGTGGTGCCCGAGGGGCGGGACCGTCCATGCTATGTCTGGGCTGGACGGGTCGCGCGAGGTCCCCAGACTGTCTCGTCCTTCGAAGAGACAAACGGTTTGGGGCGATCTAACGCAGAACATCAGCGAGATGCTGCGGGCACGGGTACCCGCGCTTAGCGCGAAGGCGCCGACACAAGAGGGTCGCCGACTGACTTGCCATTGATCTCAGGAACGCTGTCTTCGGCAGGGCGGCGGACGTCAACCGGGAACAGGGCGTCACCATCTTGATCGTCGAGCAGAAGGTGCGGGACGTGCTGCCGATCTGCCGGCGGGTCCACTCACTGAAGCTCGGCCGGGTTGCCTTCGCCGGCGAGCCCGAGGAGCTTGCCGACGACACGGAGAAGCTCCGCCAGCTATTCCTCTGAAGCTGGCTGAGCGTACCTCAGTATGCTTGACCTGACGTTGCTCTGCGAACGCCGTGCTCACGATAGCGTCGGCTACGTCGCGGAGGTGGCGGGGCGCTGTAGGTCCTCCCTTCAAGATGGCGGGCGTTAAGTAACCGATGACGTGAGGGCAAACATGTGCGGTTTCACCAGAACCCAGTTGGCTGAGGGACTTGAGAAGGCATTGGCTGATGCTGAACAGCTGATTTCCGAAGCCGAGCTGTTACAGAATCATGGACGCTTCCCGCGCGTGGTCTTCCTGTGCCAGATAGCGGCCGAGGAGCCTGGAAAGCACGTCATGCTGGCGAGCGCCTATGTGCAGGTCTTGCTCGATCCAGGATCAGTTGACTGGGCGAAGTTCATGCGTCGGTTCCGGAGCCACAAGAACAAGCTCCGGCTGATCACCATGATCGAGGACATGGCGCTGACACCGGCGGAACCCAATGCCGAGTACTTAGCTGCACTCAAGAGCAGCGTGGACACACTTGAGCTTGAGAAGCAGGCGTCACTGTACACCGACCTGATCGGCGGGAGCTTTAGGGCTCCTAGTGAGTCCGTCACGCCAAGGATGGCTTCTGATGCCTTGCCGTGGGCAAGGGGGCGCTTGCGGCTGATCCGGCATATGGGGGTGGCAGCGGGACAGCGACTGACGGCTCTCACGAAGCAA
>CAYFVS010000246.1:0-4720 GCA_964346565.1 uncultured candidatus Brocadiaceae bacterium
GTAGTCGTTGTCCGCCTCGACCTCGAGTTCCACCTGCACGATGTCGCCGCTCTCGATGCGGTCGCCGTCCTCCAGGGGGACGCGCTGGTAGCGGAGCCGCCGCTCGGTCAGCTTCTGTCCCTCCGAGCCCTCTACTTCCACCTCGTAGGGTATCTGCCGCAGCAGGAAGTAGCGCCGGCCCAGCTTCAGTTGCAGCCCGCTCGCCGGGATGTGCTCCTCCTTCGTGAAGTAGCGTACCCAGGCGGAGTAATAGACGGCGCCGGGGCCGTCGCGGCTGATGGTCAGCGTGTGAGGTCCGCCCTCCAGCGCGGCACCCTCGACGACCAGGCGGTTGTCGTAAGTGAAGAAGTTGTCGCGGCTTATCTTGACCTGTTTCGTGACGGCGCCGCCGTCCAGGCTGAGGGTCAGGGTGTAATCGGCCCGCGCCTCGCCGCTGGCGACGGCGTAGTCGCTCATGGCCGCCACGCAGAGGGTGGTGTCGCGCGTGCTGCGCCAGTAGTATCCGTTGTGCCGGTTCTCCAGCAGCCACTTGACCAGTCCGGGCGCCAGCTCGTGCTTCGGCTCCAGGCGCACGATGGCCCGCAGTATCCAGGCGTTGGTCTCGACGTCGTTGTTCCACCAGTACCACCACCCCCGCTGGGGCGTGCGGAACCAGGCGACGCCGGTCTCCGGGTTGCGCTCGCTGTACTGCATGATGTTGCGCAGCACGGTGCGGGCGCGGGGCTCGTCGTCCACGTTGGCCAGGGCGATGGACAGCAGCGCCTTGCCGTAGAGGTTCAGCTCGTCGCGTCCCGCGTAGAGCCGGTCCAGGCAGTCCTCCGCCTGCACGCCGCGGCGGGAGAGCACGTACGCGACGAAGGCGTGCATCGCGCTCGGGTGCCAGTAGTCCTGCCGCATCCGGGCCAGTTCCCACTCGCGCAGGTAGTTCATGCCGCGCTCTACCATGCGCCCGTCCACGGCGATGTCCGCCTCGGCGGCGCTGGTCAGGGCGTAGAGGACGTAGGCGGTCAGGTAGGGGCTGGAGCCGCCGCGCTTCCACCACGCCCAGCCGCCGTCGCCGTGCTGCATTTCCGCGATGCGCCGCAGGCCCTGCTCGATGATGCGGTGCAGCTCGTCGCTGTCAAAGATGGGGTTGTCTGCGTAGACGCGCCGGTGCTCGCCCTTCTCGATGCGCCGCACCTCGTCCAGACGGCCGCGGACCTTGCGCACCTCCTCCAGGTCAATGCCCATGTTGCGCAGCGTCTTCAGCGTGAGCACGGCGGGGAGGAACCGGCTCACCGTCTGCTCGGTGCAGCCGTAGGGGTAGTCCAGGCAGTAGGGCAGGGCGTCCATCATGGCGCCGACCAGGCTGGGGGCGTACTGCACCTCCAGGCGGGTCAGCTCGGGGCGGCGCTTCTCGGGCACGGTGAACTCGATGGTGCGGGTGGCACGCCGGTCGTCGGTCCGGATCAGCCCGCAGTAGGAGTCCTGCTTGGTCATGCCGTGCACCAGGACGGGGAAGGTCATGCGCATGGCGTCCGATTCCTCGTCGGTCAGCGCGCGGACGGTGATGGCCGCCGTTCCCTCCTTGAGGACCTTCACGCGCCAGTCAACGCGGCGGTGGCCCTCGGCGGGGACCTCCACGTCGAGCGTCTCCGGGCAGCCCTCCATGAGTCTCAGGTGCTCCTCGGGCACCTCCAGGCTGACGCGGGCCGTCTTCTCGGCGTCCAGGTAGTTGTGGACGATGGCGCTGAGGACGACCTCGTCGTATTCCATGAAGAACCGCGGCGCCTGGAGGCGGACCAGCAGGTCCTTGGTGGTGACCGCTTCGGTGGAGGCCTGGCCGACTCGCGTGCGCCGGTCCATCGCCCAGGCGTTGACCTTCCAGGTGGTCAGGTTCTCGGGCATGGCGAAGGTGAAGCTGGCCTCCCCGTCGGGGCCGGTGCGCAGGTCGGGCAGCCAGAGGGCGGTGTCGGCGAACTCCTGACGCACCTCGGCCTCGGCGAACTCCGGTTCGGCCTCGCCGGCCCGGCCCTCCGCCGGGGCAGCGGGGGCACCGGCGACCCCGGCGGCCATCTCCATCTGCGGCGCGGCGGCCGGCTTCTCCTCGAGCATCCGGCCTCTGCGCAGTGCCCCGCCGGCCCCGCCGACCAGGTCGTCGAACTCCTCCTGGCTGATGCTCGCCCAATCCCTGACCTCAACGCCCCACAGGCCCCCCCAGGCAGGCGGCAGCGGGCGCAGGTTCTGGAAGGGCCGCCGCAGGTAGCCCAGGGCGCTGAACCGCTCCAGCAGGTTCGTCTGCATCCGCAGGCTGTGGCTTCGCAGGCGGCCGTGGAAGAACTTCGCTATCGGCGGCGCGTACTCCTGCTGGATGTAGAGCACGGACTTGTCGAACGCGCTGAGGGCCACCTGCACGTTTGCCGGCTCGCCGGACGGAGTCACCGCCTTCACCCGCACGGTGGCCTCCTCGCCGGGTCCGTACTCGTCCTTGTCAGTGGTCACGGTCACGTCCGCCACGTGGTCCGCCGGCGGGACGCAGATGCGCTGCACCTGCTGGTGGACGCGGACGTTGCTGACGGTGGTGGCCTCGACGAAGAAGTTCGGCACGTTGCCCCCACGCACCGGCACGTCCACGATCACGTGCCCGTCCCGCAGGTGCAGCAGCCGCCAGTTCAGGATTGTCCCCTCGTCCACCCGGTCCGCGAACAGCACGTAGCTGTCCGGCCGGGCGGTGTTGACCATCAGGTGGCAGACCTCGCCCGGGCGGTAGGTGCGCCGGTCGGTGATAAGCTCCAGGTCGTTGAACCGGTAGAGCCGCCCGTCGAAGTCCCGCCCGCAGACCCAGACGAGCGCCCGCCCGGTCACCGTGCCGCCCCACTCGTCCGGTGCGGTGAAGGTGATCTTAAGCTGGTCGCTCTTCTCGTGCCTCAGGCGGAACTTCAACACGCCGCGCTCGTCGGTGGGTGCGCTCCAACGGTCCAGCCTTTCCTCCTCGATCTGCGCGTTGTCGGGCCCGCCGAAGACGATGCGGCTCACCGTCAGGACGCCCTCGGTCTGCACCGGTTCCCCGTCGGGCGTGATGCAGCGGACGGTGATCTCCATCTCCTCGCCCGGGCGGTAGTAGCCGCGGTCGGGCCGGATCACGGCGTAGAACGCCTGGCGGGTGACCTTGACGTCGCCCTCGCCGCTGATGACGCGTCGGCTGGGGTCGCGCACCTCGGCGCGGATAATGTAGCGGTGGTCCCGGTCGGGGTGGTTCTTCAGGGCTGGGGTGGTGTCAATCTCGACCTCCAGCGTGCCGTCTGAGCCGATGGGCGCCTCGCCCTGCTTGACCAGCTCGCGCGCCGGGCTGCGGGGGCTGTAGCCCCACCACCACGGCGGCGGCACGCAGCAGGAGCGGGCCTCCCGCCACCAGGGGAACCAATCGTAATCGTACCACGGGTAGCCGTAGCCGGGGCCGTAGAGCCAATCCCACCGGCCGGGGAAGTAGTAGCGGTGGGTGTACTCCTCACGGAAGACCTTGTAGCTGACCGTAGCGTCGGTCACGGGCGCGCCGAAGTAGTAGTCGGCCCGGATGACGGCGGTCAGCTTCTCCCCCAGCTTCGCGTGGGTGGCGTCCGGCTCGACGCTCACCTCGTATTCGGGCTTGCGGTATTCCTCGACGCGGAAGCTGCCTCCGCCGGCGTAGCGCTCTCCCTCGACGCGGATGCGGTAGACGCCCAGCGCCGGCTCCTCGGCCAGTGTGAACTCCGCGTCCACGCCGCCGAACTCGTCCGCCCGCTTCGTGGCCTCGAAGACCTTGTCCCCGCGCGGGTTGCGCACGACGAGGTCGGCCCGCGCGTGGGGCATGTTCTTGAGCGCGCCTTTCTGCATCCGACGCATCCAGACCTTCAGCCGCACCGTCTGCTCGGGGCGATAGACGGGCCGGTCGGTGATGACGTAGGCGAACAGCCCCTCCTGCATCCGCGAGGGGTGGTAGCGCCTCCAGTAGCGCATCCCGCTCCAGGCTATGCGGCCGCCCTCGGTCGTGACGAGCACGTGGACCTGCGGCTGGCGCGGCGCCGTTGTGGCGAAGGTGGCCATGCCCCGGCCGTCCGTGTCCAGCTTCGTGCGGCGGGTGTGCCAGTGCGTCTCGCGTCTCTCGTAGGTGGACCACGTCTCCAGCACGTCCACGTGCGCGCCGGGCACGGGCGCGCCGCTGACGGCGTCGGCCACGTAGCACAGGTCGCCCTCGTCGGTGTCCTTCTCCACCAGGGCGAGGTCGGTCAGCACGAGCGCGGCGCGGCTCTCGCCCAGGCCGATGGCCTTCAGGCCCTTCAGCCCGGCGTCGGCCTGCGGGGGTTGCTGGGCATAGGCGTAGATCAGGTACGCGCCGGCCTCTTCGAGCGGGCTCTGGGCGATGGCCTGTGCGTAGCGATGGGTGCCGTCGTCGGTCACGGCCTCCGCCCAGCGGGCGACCTCCGGCCCCAGGTAGCGGGCGACGGTGCGCACGTTGTCGTCGTCGCGGCGGTTCTGCACCAGGAAGCTGTGCCAGTAAGCCAGCACGTGGTGCCGCCGCCAGTACTTGTCGTCCTCCTCCGGCTTCATCGCGTGCAGGTCTTCCATCAGGCCGGCCAGGTCAACCCGTCGGGCTGCGAACCAGACTCTGTCCAGGTTGCGGTAGCTGAGCTGGACTTCGGCCGGCCTCCCGGGCAGTTGCACGCCCGTGTCGCTCAGCCGGACCTGGGGGGCCTTGATGCGC
>CAYFVS010000247.1:0-1775 GCA_964346565.1 uncultured candidatus Brocadiaceae bacterium
TTCGGCCCGGGTCCGTGCGCGTGGACGCCTCGCCGGAGATGGTCGCCGGCGTGGACGAAGCCGTCCTGACCAGCGCCTACGTGAAGCAGGCGACCGACCAGGTCGTCATCGAGGTGCTCAACATCGATACCAGTGCGCATACTCTCAATATCACGCTGAGCAACCTGCCGGCGGTTGACTCCTTCGAGGCCTACAGATCGTCGGGGACGGAGAACCACGCCTCAGTAGGTCCCTACGCTGTGAGCGGGGGTGTGGTCTCGTTCACTGCGCCTGCCGAGAGCATTGTCACTTTGGTCTCCGCGGCGGCCAACGTCGCTCCGGTCGCCAACGACGACGCCTACTCCACGCAGGTGGACCAGACGCTCAACGTGCCGGCCCCCGGCGTGCTGGACAACGACACCGACGGCAACAACGATCCGCTGACGGCGGTCAAGAAGTCCGAACCGTTGCATGGATCGGTCACCCTCAACAGCGACGGCTCGTTCACCTACACGCCCGACACCGGCTACGAAGGCCAGGACAGCTTCACCTACGTGGCCAACGATGGTGAGTTGGACTCCAACATCGCGACCGTCACAATCACCGTCTCGGCCGCGGCGACAACCTGCCACGTTGACTCGATCACGGTCAAGTGGATCGAGGCGGGCGGACCGAACCGCAAGGGGCAGGCCACGGTGGTGATCAAGGACGACGCCGGCGGACCGGTGAGCGACGCCACGGTCAGTGGCACGTTCTCCGGCACCCTGTCGGAGAGTGCGTCCGGGACGACCGATGCCACCGGCACGGCCGTGATCCAAACGGGCGCCAAGACCCAGAACCCGGGCGCCCTGACGTTCTGTGTGGACGACGTGACACACGCCACGCTGACGTACAACTCGGACGACAACGTCGAGACGTGCGACAGCGTGTAGCGCAACGTCCCGACGCCGACAAACGGGCAGGCCCACGGGTGCACCACCCGTGGGCGTGCCCTCCGTATGGACGCATGGGCGGCGAAGCTGGGGAGCAAGGTTGACGCCAGCCCGGCGCCCGGCAGGATATGGTGTGGCGAACGGGGGTGCGGGGCGTCCGGCGTAATGGACACGCATGGCGTCCGCCGCCTTCTGCGGTTTCCACCACGGAAGGAGGTGATGGAACAAGGAGGCAGAGCATCAGTCGGCAGGTGCCGGGAGACGGAGCGCGCGGCACTGGGGCATCAGCTCGCAGAAAGGCCGCCATGGCGCCTCGAGCGAGGGGCACTGTGCGACACACTGGGGGAAAGGAGCAAGACGCAAGCCTGGTCCCGTCGGACTTGCCAGCAAGTCGGATGACATACCACGTGTCTGTCCCATCTGCATTCGGATGGAAGGTGCGATGCGCAGGAAGGAGGTAGCGGACATACATCACGAGACGACCATGGCAGCTCCGCGCCGCCAGCTATGGACGGCGGGGACGGAGTTCACAGATGAAAAGGATCCAGTGGGATAGGGAACAACAATGAAGCGACGACAGATCTCAGGCGTGATGTGCAGGTTCATTGCGGTAGCCTTTCTGCTGGTGCCGCTGCTGTGTTCCGCTGTTTCGGCCGCGCCCGTCTCGATGGCCATCAAGATGGACTACTTCGGCTACCGTCCGAACGACACGAAGGTGGCCATCTTCACCGCCGACCCGGGCAGCACGGTAGAGGTGCGCGACACCTCTGACAACGTCGTCTACACCATCCCCACGGATGGCGGCTCCATAACCAGCAAGGGCTTCGACGACCAGCCCTCCGGTGACAACGTCTGGTGGGTGGA
>CAYFVS010000248.1:0-5482 GCA_964346565.1 uncultured candidatus Brocadiaceae bacterium
GGCCGCCAGAAGCCAAACATAACTAAAAAGGTGTGCTTTGTCAACATTAGCCGGACCGGCGCCGCGTGCTGCCGCCGTCCGGCGGTCCGTCCTCCGGTGAACGTGGCATGGTTCCCGCCGGCTTGGCCCCTCGCGTGACGCGTGGTAGAATGCCCGCAGTGACGCTGACCGCCAGCGATGGAGCCGGTCATGGCACTTCGGGCCGTCGAGGAGTACCTTCGCCCGGACGTCATCCAGCAGGTGGCCCGGCTGGACCTGAAGGCGCGGTTCATCGTGGAGGGGTTCATCGCGGGCCTCCACGACAGCCCTTACCACGGTTTCTCCAGCGAGTTCAGCGACCACCGCAAGTACAGCCCCGGAGACGAACCCCGCAACATCGACTGGAAGGTCTATGCCCGCACCGACCGGCTTTACATCAAGCGCTTCGAGGCCGAGACGAACCTGGACTGCAACATCCTGCTGGACGCGAGCGAGTCCATGGCCTACAGCTACGGCGGCGTTATCACCAAGCTGGAATACGGCATCTGCATGGCCGCCGCGCTCAGCTACATGCTCATCGGCCAGCAGGACAACGTCGGCCTGGTCACCTTCGACCGTGACCTGACCAACGTCGTGCCGCCCCGCTGCAAGCGGACGCACCTGGCGGACATGCTGGGCGTGCTGGCCGGTTCGCTGCGCCACGAGCCCTCCCGGCTCAGCCACTGCCTGCACCGGGCGGCGGAGATGCTGGGCAAGCGGGGCCTGCTGATTGTGTTCAGCGACCTGCTGCCCGCCGGGGACGACGACCAGCAGGAGGTCATCGAGGGCCTTCAGCACCTGAAGTACCGGGGGCACGACGTCGTCTGCTTCCAACTGCTGGACCACGCGGAGCTGACCTTCCCCTTCGAGGGGCCGGTGCAGTTCGTGGACGTGGAGACGCTGCAGACGACCCGGGCAGATGCTGACGCCGTGGCTGCCGCCTACCGCGAGGAGCTTCAGGCGTTCGTCGAGCGCTACCGGCAGGCTGCCCTGGCCGACCGGATAGACTTCGTCCAGGTGGACACTTCGGACTCCTTCGACCGCGTGCTGGTGTCGTTCCTGCGGGCGCGCCAGGCACGGTTCTGAGCGGCATGCAGGTGAGTTTCCTCCATCCGTGGGCGTTGTGGCTGGCGGCGGGGGCGGTGGTGCCGCTGCTGATCCACCTGTTCTCGCGCCACAAGCCGAGGCAGGTGCGCTTCCCCGCCGTGCGGTTCATCCAGCGGGGGCGGCGGCGCAGCCTGCGGCGCACACGGCTCAAGCAGCTCCTGCTGCTGCTGATGCGCATGGGTCTGATTGCGCTCTTCGCGCTTCTGATGGCCCGGCCGGTGCTTGGGAGCGGCCCGGCCGGGGGCGGGCAGTTGGGCGCCACCCCGGCGGCGGTGCTGGTGGTGGACGACTCGCTGAGCATGAACTACACGGTGGGCGACGCGAGCTGGCTGGAGGTGGCCCGCAACCGGGCGCTGGAGTTCCTCAGGGCACTGCCCCCGGACTGCGCCGTCGCCGTGCTGACTGCCTCTCGCCCGACCGGGAAACTGGTCCGGAACGTCGCCGAAGTGAGCGACCGGATCCGCGGGCTCGCCCCCACCATGACGGCCGCCTCCTGCTGGCGGGCGCTCGAGGCCGCCAGTGCGCTCCTGCGGGGCACCGGCGCCGGTCGCAGGGACATCTACGTGTTCACCGACATGACCCGCGGTGCCTGGCCGGGTCACGGCCAGCGCAGCCTGGACCTGGGGCGGGACACGAACCTGCTGCTGGTGGACTGCGGGCGCGCGGACGCCGTGAACGGAGCCGTGATCGAGCTGCGGGACGCCGGCGGCTCCGCACTCGAGGGCGGGCCGTTGCTGCTGCAGGCACGAGTGGCGGCCTCCGGCGGCCCCATCACCCGCACCGTGCAGTTCGAGCTGAACGGGCGGGCCGTGAGCCGCCGCGACCTGGAACTGGCAGCCGGCGAGGAGCGCACCATCCTGCTGGAGGGCGAGCTGAACCGGGCCGGGCACAACTGGGGGCGTGTCAGCTTCCTGAACCCGGATGCGCTGACCGCCGATGATTCGCGCGCGTTCACGGTGTCCGCCGCCCCCAGGCTATCTGTGCTCTGCGTGGAAGACCAGCCGGATGCACCGGAGCCCGCCTGCCAGTTCGTGCGGCTGGCGCTGGACCCACGCGAGGAGGGCGAGCGCGGGCCGTTCCACGTGAGCACGGCGGCCTCGGACGCGCTTGGCACCGAAGACGGACCGGCCCTGGCTGACTACGACGTGGTGGTGCTGGCCGGCGCCGGCCGACTGGACAGGGCGGCCTGGCGGCGGCTGGGCACCTACCTGTCCGGTGGTGGCGGGCTGCTCGTGTTCTGTGGACCTGCCACGGCGGATGCATACCGGACCGAGGAGGCAGTGGGCGTGCTGGGGACCCGTGTGGCGGAGGCGGTGACGGCGCCGGGCGAGGAAGCCTTCGCCCTGCGCATCGTGGGGCCGGACCATCCGTTCATCAAGGCGTTTCGCGGGTCGGGCGCGCCGCTGGAGCAGGTGCGCGTGCGCACGTGCCGCCGCCTGGAGCCCGCGGGGACGGCGCAGGAGCTGATGAGCTTCGCGCCGGGGCTTCCGGCGCTGTTGGTGGAGGAGGCCGTGGGCCGGTCGGCGGTGTTCGCCTCGACGGCCGACGACCGGTGGGGCATCTTCGCGCGGACGCCGGGTTTCGTGCCCTTCTGCCGGGAGATGGCGCTGCATCTGGCGGCGCGCGAGGCCGGCCGGCTGAGCAGCTACGCCGTGGGGGCGCAAGTTCCTGTAGAGTTCCAGCCGTCCCGCTGGCCCACAATCGTGCGCGTGCGACCGCCGGGCCTGGCTGCGCCGGAGCTGCTCATGCCGGGCACCACGCCCGGCCGGCGCACCTACTGGAAGACGCACCAGCCGGGCTACTACGCCGTGGAGTTCCAACAGCGGGACGAGACCTGGGAGCGCGGGTTCGCCGTGAACCCGGCGGCAGTCGAGAGCTACATGGACCGCGTGCAGCTCGAGGACCTGGCGGGAAGTGTGACAGCGGGCGCCGTGCGACTCCTCGAGGAGGGCGTCTATGCGGCGGAGGCGGCCGGCGTCCACCGGGGAGCGTGGGAGCTGAGCCCTTTCATCGTTGTGGTCGCCCTGGCGCTTCTCCTGGCGGAGGGGTTCCTCGCCAACCGATTCTACCGGACGCCTCCAGCAGCCTGTTGAGGAACTGGGCTCGCCCGCGCCTGCGGGACGGCGGGAACGTCGCGCCCATCGGTCTGAGGGTGGAGAGGCGTTCGGGCCACATTGCTGTTCCCGCCGCTAAGATCCGCCGAAGGGCGACCTGAGCCAACCGGCCAAGCGCGTGGGCAGGGAGCCTTCCACCCGGACGGCATCCGAGGGACAGACCTCAGCGCAGCAGTAGCAGCAGATGCAGCGGGCCCGGTCCACCCGGTAGGTGTCGCTCGCCTCGTCGCGGCCGATGGCGTCGCTGGGGCAGTTGACGGCACACTCGCCGCACTGGCGGCACCTGGTGCGATCTATCTTCGCGTAGCGCGTGCTGAAGGCCCGCAGGGCGCCCCGGACCACCCAACGGGGAACAAGCCGCGCCAGGACGCTGTCCGCGTAGGTGGGCGGCTTGGCGAAGTCGGTGGGGGCGAAGGCCGCCGCCGGCTGGCCGCGCACCTTGATGCTGGCCGGCCCGGCGATGCCCAGGCCCCGGCGCCGGCACTCCTCCAGCAGCGGTATGGCCAGCGGGTCGAATCCCATCACTTCCGCGCAGAAGCTGTCCAGCGCGACAGGGTCCGCGCTGGCGGCCAGCAGCTCCACGTGCCGAAGAGCCCCGTTGCTCGGACCGCGTCCCTCCATGCCCACCACCGCGTCGTTGAAGGCCACGGTCCGGGGCAGCTCGGCGTAGAGGTCCGCCAGCAGCACGGCGAACTCGTCGGCCCGGGGGGCCAGGATGTGCGCGTCCTTCTTCGCCGCTCCCGGCACCAGGCCCAGCATGTTCTTCACCGGGCCGGTCACGTAGGTGAGCATGTGGGTCTTGAGCTTGGCCACAGACACGATCAGGTCGAACTCGCTCAGGTTCCCCGGCAGGCGCATCTCAGTGTAGATGCGGGCCTGGTCGGAGCGCAGCACCCGGCGCGGCTGGTTGTCCACGTTGTAGAGGCGGGCGCCCAGGTCCTCTGCTGCCTTCTCCATGCCCGAGAGCCTCAGCGCGCGTCCGGTGGAGTTCGGGGTGAACGACCCGCACGAATCCCCGATGGCGACCTGACAGCCGAACTCCGACTGGAGCGTCTCCGCCAGGGTCCTGACCACGGCCGGGTGCGTGTTGACGTGGTGATCCGGGCCGCGGGTGCTGGACAGCACGTTGGGCTTCAGCAGGATGCTTTCCGCCGAGATGAACGCCTCCTGCAGGTCGGGCAGCTCCTCGATGCACTTGGCCACCGCGGCGCGGACAGTGCCCTTGTTGTAGCTGATGCAGCGTGCCGTGCCGACGGTGGCGGTGTCGGGGCCCCGGCGGGAGGGGAAGTCGGCCAGGGTTGTCTTGGCTCTGTGCACGTCGGTACGGCTCCCGGAAGGCCATCTGCCATTCTACCCATTCCGCCGGGGCGTCCGAAAGGACAGCCCCGCCGCCCTCGGGCAGTTGCTTCTGGCCGTTGTGTCGTGGCTCCCGCCTCGCGCTTCATGCCTGCCGTCCCGCCGTTTGGACAGCCGGGGCCGGTTCGCCTATAATGGAGTAAGTGACGCCCCACGCAAGGGATGGGTGATACAGCGGCATGTTGAGTGCAGTACTGGATAAGGTCGGAGGCGCGTTCAAGGCTATCGTGGGCACCTCGAACGAGCGCCTTCTGCGCGAGTTCATGCCCCTGGTGGACCGCGTAAACGCGCTGGAGCCGGAGTTCCAGCGCAAGACGGACGCGGAGCTGCGGGAGCTGACCGGCAAGTTCCGCGAGCGACTGCGGGGGGCGAAGGGCGCTGAGGAGAGGGGGCAGATCCTGGCGGACAGCCTGCCCCACGCCTTCGCCAACGTGCGGGAGGCGGCCCGACGCGTCCTGGTGACGCCGGCCGAGGACAGCCCCTATCCCACCATGCGCCCGTTCGACGTGCAGATTCTTGGCGGCATCGCCCTGCATCGGGGGATGATCGCCGAGATGGTCACCGGCGAGGGCAAGACGCTGGTGGCGACCTTCGCGGTGTACTTGAACGCGCTTGGCGGCGACGGCGTCCATCTGGTGACCACCAACGACTACCTGGCCCGTGTCGGCTGCGAGTGGATGCGCCCCGTCTACGACCTGCTCGGGCTGACCGCCGGCTACATCCAGTCGGGGCAGGACCCGGCCGAGAAACGGCGCGCCTATAGCTGCGACGTCACCTACGGGCAGAACAGCGAGTTCGGCTTCGACTACCTGCGCGACAACATGCGCTACAGCACCCAGACCCAGGTGCAACTGTGGCGCGGGCTGCACTACGCCATCGTGGACGAG
>CAYFVS010000249.1:0-2597 GCA_964346565.1 uncultured candidatus Brocadiaceae bacterium
CCCGTCGGGCTGCGAACCAGACTCTGTCCAGGTTGCGGTAGCTGAGCTGGACTTCGGCCGGCCTCCCGGGCAGTTGCACGCCCGTGTCGCTCAGCCGGACCTGGGGGGCCTTGATGCGCGCGATCTGCTGCGCCGCGCTCGGGGCCCAGGGGCTGTCCGGCGCCAGCCGACGCAGCCGCTCGTACTCCAGCAGCGCGGCCAGGTACTGCTGCCGGTGCTGGTAATAGACGCCCGCCGCGTAGCGTGCCTGGTCCGCGATGCCGCTTCGGGCGTAGTCTCCGCTGACTGTGCGCAGCAGCTCCAGCACGTCGAACTGTGGCGGCAGCTCGACGCGGCGGAGCTGCCCCCCGGCCAGCACCAGCGCCTCCGAGTCGCCAAATTCCCACGGCTTATGGTCCTCCAGCTCCTCCCGCAGCGGCATCCGGCCGTCCGCGCGGTAGGAGGTCGCGTAGCTGTTGATGCGGTCCATGCCGAACCGCTTGCGCGCGAGCATGGCCTGCCGGTAGTAGCTCAGGGCGGTGAAGCGGCGGTTCGGGCTGTTGTCCAGCGCGCGGGCCTCGTGCAGCAGGTAGAGGATCTTCTCGTCGTCGGCCGTATCGGGGGAGTACTCCTCCGGCCTCCGGGGGAAGACGGGCTGCCCGTCGGGCCCGATGCGCAGGCCGATGGGCCGTTTGCGGTGCATCTGCCAGTAGGGGAGGGCCTCCTCGAAGTCGGTCTCTCCGGCCGTCTCGGCCAGGAACTCGTCCCGCTCCTGCCACCAGCGGAACCAGAACTGCGGCTGGTCGTCGTAGATGCTGAACCGGCTCAGCAGGTTGGCCAGGTCGAAGATGCACTCGATACGCTCCTCGTGCCAGTCGGCGCCTTGCTTCGCCTCCCCGCCGGCCGTGGTGTCGTACTTCCTGTAGAGTTCTCGCGCGCGCTCCATGTGGCGCACGGCGTGCTTCTTGTCGTACTGGAAGCTGTGCAGGTAGATGCCCTGGCGGCGCTCGCCGCGGTGGAACTCCCCGCCGGCGCGCGTGCCCCAATGGGGCAGCAGCATGTAGAGGTGTGCTGTCAGACGCTCGGCCCGGGCCTCCTGCGGCGTGCCCTCTGTCAGCTCGACGTAGCGTTCGGCGGCCTGGACGGCCTCGTCGTAGAGCTGCAGGCGCAGCCGGCACATGGCCACCCGCTCGGCGGCGCGGTGCCAGTCCTCCCCCCGCGCCTCAACAACGGCCTCGTAGGCCTCCGCCGCCTCGCGGTAGTGCTTCTGCTCGAACAGGCTGTCGGCCTTCTGCATACCCGGCGGGGCCGAACCGCCCGCCCAGGCCACCAGTCCAACTGCCACCAACACGACCACCGCAACCGCAAGCCGGAGGGTTCTGCTGCTCGTCATCGTTGCTCTCCTGCTCAGGGGGATTCCCGCGCGGGCAGTGCCGGCGGGCCAGTCTCGTCCGGAGTCTATCCCATTAGATGGCGCGGGTCATCTGATGTTCCCGCGAATGCAGGACAGGGCAGGCGGCGTGGTCACCACTGGTCCATCGGACGGCTGAAGCGGGCCAGGAAGCGGTCCCCCAGGAAGACCCCGCCCAGGCCGAACGCAACCATCGTGACGGCCAGCGCGACCAGCTCGCCTGTCCCCCCGGGGGCTCGAATCACCACCAGGCCCACCAGGAGACCCACCACCGCCCCGACCAGGAAGCGGGCGAGCGCCAGCGAGATGCGCAGGACGATGGAGTTCTCCTCGGCCATGGCGGTCCCTATTCGAGTGGCGTCACTTCCTGGAGCAGTTCGGTCACGCTGGGTTCGTGTTCGCTGTCCCGGGCCACGTCCAGGGGACAGTGGTCCTCCGCGTCGCGGGCGGTGGGGTCGGCCCCGTGCTGAAGCAGCAGGTTGGCGACGGCATACTGCCCGGCGCCGGCCGCGGCGTGCAGGGGTGTGGCGCCCAGCGAGTTGCGGGCGCGCAGGTCGGCGCCTGACTGCAACAGGAGCTGGGCGACGCTCCTGTGGCCGCAGGCCGCGGCGTGGTGCAGAGGCGTTGCCCCGGAGGAGTCCCGGCCGTTGGCATCCGCCCCGACGTCGAGCAAGGCCGCCACCGTCTCGTTCATGCCCGCCTGGGCCGCCGCGCAGAGGACGTCCCCGCCCCCCTTCTGCTTGCGCCACCTCAGGCGGGACTGGACGAGGGTGGCGCCGTGCTCATCGTCCCCCTTCCGGATGGCCGCCCACACCGACAGCGGGCCCATGCCGCCCGGCAGAGCCTCCTCGCGCTCCTCCTCCTGCAGCCACGACGCCGTCCCCAGGCCGAGAACCGGCACGGCCAGCGAGGCCGCCAGAATCACCACCAGGAACCGCCAGGTGGGCCGCCGGCCCCGCCGCGCCCGGCAGAGCCGCTCGAACAGCTTCCGCCCCGCCGGGCATCCCTTCAACAGCCCTGTCCACCCCGCACGGACGAGCTTCACCCCCTCCCTCGTCACGTGCCAGGCGGCCAGCCCCGGCAGCGACAGCCACATCGCCAGGATGACCAGACCCAGCAGCCAGTCGCCCGCTGACTCCAGCGCGAAGAGCGGCACGAGAAGGTCGGTGAAGACGCCCCCCACGACGCCGATGCTGGCCAGCGCCAG
>CAYFVS010000250.1:0-2027 GCA_964346565.1 uncultured candidatus Brocadiaceae bacterium
CTGCGTTCTTGTCAGGCCCGACGATCGTCACGTTGCGGTACGTGAAAACGTCCGCCGCAGTCAGCGAGTCGCCTCCCGTAACGACCTTCACCCGGACGGCCTTCTCCTCGTCTTCTTCCAGTTCCTCGTCGAGCACCGGGAAAGTGGCGACGATGAAATCGCGCCCCACAACGGACACGTCGTCGGCCTCCTTGCCGCCGACGAAGACGCGCGCGTCGTTGCTGAAGTTCTGGCCGCGTATTGTGACCACAGTCTTCGCCCTTGCCGGCCCGCTGTCCGGCCAGACGGCCCAGATGTTCTCCAGCGTCCGGTCCAGTTTGTCGGGAAGCTTCACTGTCATCGTGCCCGGTCGGGCACTCAACAGGCCGGAGTGCGGCTTGATCGGGTGGCCCTTGACGCGGTGGAACCAGTGGCGTCTGACGCGGAGGGTAAGCTCCGTGGTCCCACCGTCTCCCTGCCGGCCGCGAAGACACATCATGCGTTTGTGGAAGAAGCCCAGCTCTCCGGCCAGATCCGCGCCTTCCTTGCCGGCACCCTCGTCCAGAGCCCTCTCGAGCTGCTCCAGATCATCTTGCAGGTACTTCTTCGTGTCCTTCCAGTCGCCATGATCCGGCAGCTCCGCGAGCAGGTTCCTGTACTCCCTTACGAGTCGGCCTCTGTCCATCCCTGCCGCTCGGCCCCCCTCTGAGATCGCGCGCAGGTCATCGGAACTCAGCTTCACCAGTCGCTTCGGCGCCTCGATGCGACCGTCCCTCACCAGCAACAACGCATAGCAGTGGCGAATACCCGGTTCCAGCGCGGCGCGTTCCCCTGCCCGGTCGGGCAGTATCCACCAGTGCCTCCTCGTCACGATGCGCAGCCGCGGACTGAACTCCCAACCGAACGAGTGCCTACCGTTGACGAACCCGGAGACGAGCGGGTAGCGCTGCAACAGGGCCAGCGTGTCCTCGTAGCGCTGGGCCAACTCCTGCCACGCTCTGCCCGGCACGCCGCGCCACGCAGCTTGGTCGCTCAGCGCCAGGCTCAGGTCTTCTCCAGATGACAGGGCCTCTTCGAACCGGTCCGCGTAGCGCTGCGGCCACACGCCGTAGACGCGGACATCGTCGGGCCGGCCCTCGATGATGAACTCGACGAGAGCCCCATGATCTGTCGCCGTCTGGTCCTCCGGCAGCAGGGAGATGTCGAATCCGAGCAGGTACAGTGACCAGCCTCCGCTCAGCGACGCCGTGTCCCGGAGGTGCGTCAGCCGAACGCCGTTCAGCTCATACTGGAAGTCGTCCACGCGCTGGAGGCCGTCGGCGGGATCTTCCACGATGCCCAGCGCGAGTTCCGCCAGCTCCTCAGCCGTCATGGGTGCGATCTGCCCAGTAGATGGCAGCAGATGCGTGACGCCGCCGGTTCCCTCCGAGCCCCCGGAATCCCCCTCTGCGGGTGCGCCCGGAGACGACACAGCCGGCTCGAGCGTCAACCCGAACCTGACGGCTCGCATTGCGGAACGCAGTCGTCTTCCCTGCGCAGCGAAGAGACCGGCCTGCTGGCCGAAGTCCTCGGCCGCCTTCAACTGGCGGCCAGTGGCCGCGACTATGGCGTCGCCGTGCCAGACCCTCGGATGTGACACCGTGATCTCGCCTGTGCGATGCGCGGCGCATCCCATAGGACACGCCGTCGCCGCCGCTACCGACAGCAGCAAGCACCGGACCTGCCAACGCTTCATACCGGCCTCCTCCCTGTGGTGGGTGCGTAACTGATGCCCTACTCGCCGCGGCTTTGCGACCTTCGCCCGGCACACCTGCGCCGCTGGCAGCACATGCGGATCTGCTGCCGGCAGCAGTGGCAGCCGGTGGCTCTCACCTCCAGCCCGGTCTGAGACTGGCTCTGGACACCTCAGGTGCCCTCAGGGCCAATCGCGCGGGATGGTGTACAGGAGCACCTTCTCCTGGCCCACGCCCGCCGTAGTGAGCAGGATTCTGCGGCCGTCCGGTGAGAGAGGCAAGCGGTTCGGCGCGCCCACCAACAACCCCACTTCG
>CAYFVS010000251.1:0-3029 GCA_964346565.1 uncultured candidatus Brocadiaceae bacterium
TTTCTGCGCCGGCTGATCGAATGCCTGCAGAACGTAGAGACGCTGGAGCAACGGCCATGATGGAGGCGCTGATCTTTGACTGCGACGGCGTGCTGGTTGACACCGAGAAGGACGGCCACCGGGTGGCGTTCAACCGGGCCTTCGAGCTGTTCGCCCTGCCGGTGCAGTGGGACGTGCAACTCTACGGTGAGCTGCTGGCGGTCAGCGGCGGCAAGGAGCGCATGAGGCACTACTTCGAGCAGGAGGGCTGGCCGGAGCAGATGCGTCAGCCCGACCAGTTCATCCGCGACCTCCACCGGGTCAAGACCACCCTCTACATGGAGATCATCGAGGGCGGCCGGCTGCCCCTGCGCTCCGGGGTGAAGCGGCTGGTGGACGAGGCCGTAGAGGATGGCGTCACTCTGGCCGTCTGCTCCACCTCCAACCAGCGCGCCGTCAAGGCCGTGGTCAGGGAGCTTCTGGGCGCCGACAGAATGGACCGGTTCGCGGCCATCCTGGCCGGCGACGTGGTCTCCAGGAAGAAGCCCGACCCGGAGATCTACGACCTGGCGAGAGAGCGGCTCGGCCTGCAGGGCTCTCGCTGCATGGTGGTCGAGGACAGCCGCAACGGCCTGCTGGCCGCGAGAGCCGCCGGCATGAACTGCGTCATCACGACAAGCACCTACACCGGAGGCGAGGACTTCAGCGAAGCGGACGCCGTCTTCGAGGCCCTGGGCGACCCGCCCGGGGAGTGCGTGACGCTTGAGGATCTGAAGGCCCTTTGTGGCGAGTGAGCGGGACCCCGCACGGGGGTCATCACCAGCAGCGTCAAAGGGCAGAATCACGCGCCGGCGGGTTTGCGCGCCGGGCCGGATACCGTCACAATCACCGAAGCGCTCAGCCGGCGGATGCTCGTGCACCCACTCATGGTAACCCCGCCGGGCCCTGGCAAAGGGAGAGGAAGATGGCGAAGAGCGTGCTGGCGTACGGGGAGACACTGTGGGACCTGCTGCCCGGAGGGGCGCAGCTCGGCGGGGCGCCGTTCAACTTCGCCTACCGGGTGCAGTCCCTGGGCGACCTGGCCCACATCGTGACCCGCCTGGGGAAGGACGAGCTGGGCCGCCGCGCCGCCGCGCGGATTGACGACCTGGGCATGGACACCCGCTTCGTGCAGTGGGACCGGGAAGCGCCTACCGGCACCGTGGAAGTGGACCTGGACGACCCGAACGACCCGGACTTCTACATCGTGCCCAACGTGGCCTACGATCACATCGAGGTCACCGACGAGCTGCGCGACGCGGCCGCGGAAGCGGACTGCCTCTGTTTCGGCACGCTCATCCAGCGCACCGAGACGTCCCGCGACACGCTCGAGGAGCTGCTCGGGGAGGCCGGCGGCGCGGTGAAGCTGCTGGACATCAACCTGCGTACCGACTGCTACGACCGCCACACCGTGACCGAGTCCCTCAAACACAGCGACGTGCTGAAGCTGAACGACGCTGAGGTGGCCGAGCTGGACGAGATGCTGGAGCTGGGCACGGCCGACGCGCCGGAGTTCGCCGAGCTGATGATAGAGGAGTGGGCGCTGTCCGACTGTGTGGTGACCTTCGGGGAGCGTGGGGCCTTCGCGGCTTCCGCCGAAGGGCAGCAGGTTTACTGTCCCGGCTATCGGGTGGGACTGGTGGACACCTGCGGCTCGGGCGACGCGTTCAGCGCGGGCTTCGTCCACCGCCTGTTGCGCGGCCACCTGCTGGCGGAGTGCTGCGAGCTGGGCAACGCGCTGGGCGCGTTGGTCGCCACACGCGACGGCGCCACCGCCCCCATATCGCTCGATGAGGTCCAGGAGTTCCTCGAGCAGGAGCACGAACGCATCGCCGAACCCGGCCTGAGCGGCTTCCCCGGCCGGTGACCCGCGCGCGGAGGAGGACACGATGGACGAGTTGAAGATAAGCATGGGCATCTGGGGCAACACCAACCTGCCGGACCGGTTCAACCCCTCCGGGTTCGGCGAGTTCGTCCCCGTGCTGGACCGCATACGGGAGGTAGGCGAGATTGAGGGCTTGGACGGCATCGAGCTCCACCTGCCGACCGAGATCAACGAGGACAACGCGGCCGACATCGAGCGCGTGCTGGGCGACTACGGCCTGCGGATCGTCCAGCTCTGCGGCCACACCTGGACCGAGAGGAGGTACAGACACGGCGCGCTTGCCGACAGCAATCCGCAGGTGCGCGCGGCCGCCGTCGCCCGCGTGAAGGAAGCCCTGGACATGGGCGCCCGGTTCGACGTGCCCATCAGCGTCCTGTGGCCGGCCACGGACGGCAGCGACTTCCCGCTCCAGAGCGACTACCTGGCACTCTACCGGCGCTACGTGGACAGCGTGCGGGAGATACTGGACCATATCCACGCCAACGCCTACGGCACGAAGCTGTGCATCGAACCGAAGCCCTTCGAGCCCCGCACACACATCATGATGGGCAACACGGCCCAGGCCCTCTGCATCGTCAACGAGGTGGACGACCCGGCCTTCGGCATCAACCTGGACATCGGGCACAGCATGATCGCGGCGGAGAACCTGGAGGACCAGCTCTCGCTGATCTGCCGATACGGCAGGCTCTACCACACCCACTTCAACGACAACGACCAGCAGTGCGACGCCGACCTGCCGCCCGGCACGGTCAACTTCATCCGCCTGGTCAGCGTGATGTACGTGCTGGACCAGACGGGCTATGACGGTTGGTTCGGGCTGGATCTGTTCCCCTACCGGGACGACCCGCGCAGGTTCATCGAAATCTCCCGCGACAACTTGCGGCGCGCGCTGGCGGTGGTGCACTTGATGAACGAGAGAGGCGCCGAGCAGATGCGCTCGGCGGGTACCTTTGGTCCGGAGACGGCGGAACTGGTGAGGGATTGCATTCGCGAGGCAAAGTGAGGAGGCGACGATGGCCAAGATGAAGGGACCGGCGGTGTTCCTGGCGCAGTTCCTGCGCGACGAGGAGCCGTTTGACAACCTGGAGAACATCGGCCGCTACATGGCCGACCTGGGCTACAAGGG
>CAYFVS010000252.1:0-5499 GCA_964346565.1 uncultured candidatus Brocadiaceae bacterium
GCGCATCCTCCCGCCCACAACGCCGCCAGGATGAGCCCGAGGCTGAGCGTGATGCGGGTCTTGGCCGTCGGGCGCACACGCATACGCGATACCCTACCGTCCATAGGCAACCAAGCGCACGCGTAGTGTAGGAGACCGCCCAGGCATCCTGCAAGAAGCCCGTACGAGGAAAGGGGCGCCGGCCGGCACCCTTGAGTTCCCCTCTGCTGCGGCTGTCTCGCCGGTCACTCCTTGGCGGCAGTGTCGCGGAACTCGACCTGGCGCGCCTCGATGCGGGCCAGCACTTCCCGGAACTCGGGGCCGCGCTGCCAGGAACGGCACTCCTTCAGCAGGCCGATGGCGCTGTCAGCGGCCGCCTGGACTTCCTTGATCTTCCGCTTCCGGCCCACCGCGCCCTTCTCGCGGTTCAGGATGGCCTCACGGTGCTCATCTATCCACTCGAGCTGGGACATCGTACCGGCGTAGAGGTGCTGCGTGTTGATGTTCCGCTTGAAGACCGGGCCGATGAGGTTATCTTCCCACTTGAACCCTGTGCCGCCGTGACCGGCGTAGGCGATCGGCCGGCCCATCGCCTTGCACAGCGCGACCTGGGTGGCCTTGAGCTTCTCCACGTCTATGGCGAACTGCTCGCCCGCCTTCGCCGCGTGCTTGCTGCCCACTTCGTAGGCGATCGCGTCCGCCTGAGTGGTCTGGACGAACGTGGTGATGCGCTTCAGGAACGTCTCTTGGTCCGCCTCCGACATGACCGGCACGCCGCCTGGCGTATCCGGGCCGGGCCAGTAGGCGTATTCCTCCTCTTCGCCGCTGCTGCCGGTGGCGCTGAACTCGGCTTCGACGATTGCGTCGTCCAGGTCCAGCCCTGTACGCACCGTGTCTATGATCCACTTCGTGCTGGCCAGGTTCACCGGCTGGGGCGTGTCGCCGGTGTCTATCATGACCCAGGCCGCGCGGCTCAGGTTCACCGCCCCGAAGAAGTCGCGGGCATACTCCCCGAACTCGTCGCTGGTCAGGTAGTTCAGGTAAGCCTGCATCTGCTCTTGGGTGGGCTCGTCTCCCATGAGCTCAACGGCTTCTTCGAGCAGCACCCGCGCCACCGGTTCGTACATGCCGCCTTGCCCTTTTGGGCTGCTGTACTGCGCGAAGTCGAAGGAGGGAGAGGTGAAGTGGTCCAGACTCACCCAGACCAGGTCCGCCTGATAGTCGTCGGTGTACCAGTCGAGCATCATCGTGGCCCGCTGGGCGCCGACGGCGGCCGGGCGCGTCTCGCTGCTGCGCGTGACGCCCTCAATAGGGGGCAGCTTCTTCGGGTTGGTACCCGTCTGGTCGGCGGCGGTATAGCTGATCTGTATGATCTGTGGGCTGCCGTCGTCCACGGCTGAGGCCTGCGCGAAGCCCCGGAGCTGGATGGGCAGATCGAAGTTCGCATTGGACGCGAGCAGCGTGCACCGTTGGCCCAGCGGCAGCAGCTCGCCCTGGTCGTCGAACGGGTAGAAAGCGTCTATCACGGCGCGCAGTTCCCTGCTACTTCTCAACATCGGTTCCTCCTGACTCCACACAGGAATGAGGGGTTCTCACAGCGAGTAGATGGCATGGTCCAAAGCGCCGCAGGATACTGCCCGTCGGCGACGGCGTCAAGCGGAACCGCCTGCCGGGCCCTCGCGGCGGAGCTGGCGGCGCGTCCTCTCGTAACCCGTGATAGTCCCCAGCTCGTACGTTCCGGCGGGCCGCTCCAGCGCATACACCTCCAACCGCCCGACCAGCCAGGCCAGCAGGCTGCCCGGGGCGTCCGGATCGCCGCCCTGGTCCAGATAGCCCTCCATCATCCGAAGTGCCTCGGCAGTGTACAGGTAGAATGGCGGAATGCGGTGGCGTCCACGGGGCTGCTCCGGCTTCTCCTGGAAGCTCACGATTCGCCCCTGCTCGTCCAGCTCCGCCACGCCGGTCCTCTTCAACCGCTCCCGGTTGTCCCCCGGTATGGCGAAGACCGCGCAACGCCGGCCCGCCTCGGAGAACTCCGCCAAGTCACCCAGCGGGAACTTCGGCAGGTTGTCCGTCGCCAGCACGTAGGCCGGCTCACCGCTTGTGCCACCCTCCTGCAGGCCAAACCGGATGTCGGCTACCGCGCCGAGGCGGTCTTCATTGCACGTCGAGCCGTCGTTCAGGATGCGCACGGGCAGCTTGCGCCCCCGCGCCTCGGCCCAGCAGCGGAACTGCTCGGCGAACCGGTCGTTCACCACCACCAGCAACCGACCCAGCTCGGGGACATCCTCGAGGGCCTCAACCAGGTGGTCGAGGATGGGCCGGCCAGCCAGCGGCAGCAGAGCCTTCGGCCGGTCCCGCGTCAGGGGGTACATGCGCGTGCCGTATCCCGCCGCGAGCAGAATCCCGGTCATTCCACTCGCCCCTCGGCTGCCCGGAGCAAGCGCCGACCGACGCGTTCCCGCTCCTCCCCCAGGGTTCTCCCTCCACTTCCGTCGGCTTCCACCTCCCGGAACGCAGCCGCAATGCGGCTCAGCGCCCTGCGCAGGGCGTCTTCGGCATTTGCGCCGCGCTCCGTTGCCAGCGAGACAACGGCCAGGCAGACCATTCCCGCTGCTTGCTCCGCCCTGCCCTGCTCGTCCGGTCTGCATTCGGTCAGTTCCCTCAGCCACCGCCCGGCAAGGCCCGCGGCATCCCCGGCGGGCAGCGGGTCCGCGCCGCTCTGACGGACCTTCTCCAGCACGCGCGTCGCCTTCAGCAGCGCGGGCAGATCCTCAGGGACGCCCTCCAGGAACGAGTCCTTCTTCTCCACGCACGTCTTGATGTGTTCCCACCGGTGCACCACGTCCTGCGCCGTCGCCGCATCCGCTCCGGCGAACACGTGAGGATGGCGGCGGACGAGCTTCTCACTGATACTCCGGATGATGTCCTCGATGGTGAAGTGGTCCTCCTCCTGCGCCACCTCCGCCTGGAAGACCACCTGCAGAAGCAGGTCTCCCAGCTCCTCGCGCAGCTCCTGGTGGTCTCTCGTGTCCAGGGCGTCCAGCACCTCGTAGGTTTCCTCCAGCAGGTAGCCCCGCAGGCTGTCGTGGGTCTGCTGTGCGTCCCACGGGCACTCGCTGCGCAGGCGATGCATGATCCGGACCAGTCGTTCGAACGCCTCGCCGGTGCTCATGTGGGCTCCAGACTCGGGATCGGGGAAGGGGAGGTGACGGCGCCCGCACCGTCAACGGCTCAGCCCTTGAGCAGTGCCACACCGTAGCCGTCCAGGGGCACGGCCCCGGAATGCTCCGTCTGTGTCAGCAGGTCAGTGCACTCGGCGCCCTCGGGAAGCTCAAGCTCGCAGCCGTCAGCCGAGTGATTAAGCACAAACGTAAGGCGCTGGCCATCCGGCTCCGGCTCGAGGGGCACGATCTCCAGCATCTCATCCGCCCAGCGGCTGGCGTCGAGCCCGGCATCCTCCAGCACGAGATCGAGGACCCGGCCGTAGAGGTCCGGCCCGCCCACGGCGCCCAGGTAGTAGGCCGCTCCCTGGCCCTGCCCGCTGCGCGTGACGGCCGGGCTGCCAGCGTAGAATCGCTGCCCGTACGTGCCCAGCACCTCCACGCCCGCCGGCTCAATCAGTCCGCAGTAACAGCCGACCTCGAACGTCTCGCCGCTCAGTTCAACCGTGTTCGCACCGCCCGTGCTGAAGACGTCGTGCTCCGGCACCCGCACCCCCAGCAGGTCCGCGTATGCGGCCGGCGGCTTCTCGGCGACCCACGTATTGTGCTCGGTGCGATAGCCGGCGGGAGCCGCCGCCAGCAGTCGCCCTCCCCTCTCGACGAAAGCCTTCCACCGCTTCGCCACCTGAGGCCGTGACACCAGGGGCACGGGAACCACCAGCACGCCATAGCGTTCCTCCACTTGACGCTCAGGCGGGACGATGTCCACTGCCAGGCCACGGCGCCGCAACAGCCCGTACCACGTGGCCACCTGATCGTTGTAGGCCAGGTCCGCGGCCATCGCATCCCCGCGCAACGCCCACATCGAGTCGTAGTCCAGCACAAGCGCCACGCGCGCGTCCGGCAGATGGCCTTCCCAGGCGGGAGCCGTCTTCTTCAGTTCGGCGATCGTCTCGGTCAGTTCCTCAAAGCGGCGTCCCCGCGTGCCGTCGGCATCCAACATGCCATACCAGTGCATCTCCTGGCCGGCCGCACAGGTGCGCCAGCGGAAATACGCGATCAGCTCCGCGCCGTGTGCTGCAGACTGCCAGGACCATAGTCGCAGCTGCCCCGGCTCGGGCAGGCCTGCCGGTGCCGAGAGCAGCGTCGGCCCCGCCTGCTGCTCCAGGATCCAGTACGGCGCCGCCTTCGCCGACCGCGTCAGGTCGAGCCCGAGAGCCACCGCGTCCAGCCATTTGGGCGTCGCCGGGTAGTTGTCGTAGGCAGCCACGTCATGGGAGGCCGCGAATGCGAACTGGTTGACTTGATCCGTGTTCAGGCCCATGCAGTTGGTCGTGATCGGCCGGTCCGCACCCGAGTACTCCTCAATCAGTTCCCGCTGCTCGTTGAAGAAGTCCCGGTAGGTTGCGGAGGTGAACCGCTCGTAGTCCAGCGCCAGCGAAGGATGCACGCCCGCCGGGGTCCGCCGCGGCGCCGGTATGTAGTGCCAGTCGTTGAACTCCTGGCTCCAGAACGCCGTCCCCCACAGCCTGTTCAGGCGCTCGATTGTGCCGTAGCGCCGCTTCAGCCACTCGCGGAACGCCTGCTCGCAATCGTCGCAGTAGCACCGCCCGCTGCCGTGGCAGCCTATCTCGTTGTCAATCTGCCACGCGCAGACCTCGGGTCGGTTCCCCAGCGTTTTGGCCATCTCGCGCACTATCCGCCGCACGTAACGGCGGTAGGGCCGGTTGTTCAGGCACGCGTGGCGGCGGCTGCCCATGTACCAGCGCTTGCCCTCGCGGTCCTCGGGGAACATAGTGGGGTGGCGGTCGAACAGCCAGGTAGGCGGCGTGGCGGTCGGCGTGCACAGGATGACCTCCAGCCCCTGCCCGGCCAGGACGTCCATGGCCGCAGCCAGCCAGTCCATGTCGTACTGCCCGCGCCGGGGCTCCAGCCGGGACCAGGCGAACTCCCCCACGCGGACCACGTCAATGCCCGCCTCCCGCATCAGCCGCGCGTCTTCCGGCCACCGGTCCTGCGGCCAGTGCTCCGGGTAATACGCCACGCCGATTCTCATGCGTCGCTCCCTGCCGTCAAGCCCTGCTTGGAGTGGCCGGCTCGCCTGCGGCGCCTCGTGCAGGGCGCCCCTGACAGCCTCGCACTATGATAGAGGACGCCCCGCCGAAATCAAGCCTCTTGGCCGGCGTGAGGGAGGGGGTGCGGCGGCTGGCGTAGGTCCGTGCGCGGGGGTATCCGCTTGACGGCCTGCGGCGCGATGGGCTATACTGACAGTAGACAATCGCGGGGTGGAGCAGTCAGGAAGCTCGTCAGGCTCATAACCTGAAGGTCGCGGGTTCGAATCCCGCCCCCGCTACCA
>CAYFVS010000253.1:0-4504 GCA_964346565.1 uncultured candidatus Brocadiaceae bacterium
TCGACGCCGACGAACGTGTCCATGAGGCTGCCTCCTTCTTCTTGGGGAACGGAGTCTTGAGCCAAACAGCTCGCGAGAGACTCTACCGGAACGGGGGCAGCCTTTCATCAGATTATGGATGGTCGGTTGCGGCCAGCGCCGCCGCCATGGCGCCGACGAACGTGGTGTCGGACGACTCGCCCCAGGCTATGGTTGGCACGCCCTCGATCCATACCTTGCCGTCCTCTCGGCGCACGTTGGCCGGAGCCGCCCCGCCGCCGTCGTGCTGGAGGGCCTCGCCCGTCGAACTCAACGCCTCCTCCAGGGCCTGCGTGGGCTCCTCGTCCACTCCGAGCGCGACCGCGACGCGGGACAGGGCGCGAAGCCCGGCCACCTCGGCGGTCCGCGCGGCGCGCAAAGCCACCAGGGCCTTCTCCCGGCGCGACGCGTCGTGCAGGCGCTCCGCCATCGCCTGCTCCTCTGCGGGGTTCATGGGGAACAGTTCGGAGACCTCCGTGAGCCGTGCGGCTACCGTCCCGTAGTGCTCAACGGCGGCTGTGAAGCCCGCCTCGAGCTCCTCGCGGTCCAACCGCCGTCGCGCCTCTTCCAGGAAGGAGGCCGCGTAGCGGCGGCACTCCGCCCAGCAGGCCGCGTTGTAGGCCAGCCCGTGCCCGGACGCTTCGGCCTCCAGCACGGCCTCCGGCTCCGCCAGTGCCCTGATCCACTGATCGTAGCCCGCCACGCCGGTGGCGTACTCGCCTCCGTGGCCGTACTGGCCGGCCGCCACCTCGAGGGCGAACTCCAGCGCGTCGCGCACCACGGCATCATCCTCGGCCGGCTCGCCGGGCCGGACGATCAAGAGATAGTGCACGCCGATGCCGGTGTCGCCGAGCTTCGCGTGGTGGATGCGGTTGACGGTGTCGTCGAAGTCGCGGAACAGGTAGTTGCCGTCCTCGTCGTAGCCGCAGACGACGTAGTAGTCAGGGATGTCCATCTCCCAGCCGATGATGGGCAGGCCGGCGTCAACGGCCTCGCGGGCGCGTTCGAAGTGCGCCTCCCGCTTCTGCGCAGCCTCCTCGTCGCCCGAGAAGACCAGCAACTGCTCGATGTCCAGCCCCATGTTGCCCGCCAGGCGGTTGCACTGGTGGTCCTGCCAGGCGGTGGGCCCGCTGGGGCAGAGCACGCGGTGCACGTTGAGGGCGAACGCGAAGCCGGAGCCCCCATAGAGCCACGCCGGCGAGTGCTCAAGGCCCAGGTAGCGGGAGCAGGCGACGTAGCCGCCCGGCTGGGTCATCCAGGACGGAAAGCGTTGCAGCCCGTCGATCCACGTCTTGCCGTCTTCGTGCTGCACGTTCGCGGTCATCGTCTCGTCCACGTACCAGTTGTAGTAGTTCGCCAGGTGGTCGCGCAGGTAGAGGGCCAGGCAGCGCGCGAGCCACTCCTTCTCCTTGTAGTCGTCCGACGCGCCGAGTTGTGCATCCGGCGCGCCGTCGAGCCACGCGTCCAGGCGGCTCAGCATGGCCCGCAGCTTCGGCCGGTCGTCGGGATTGCCGTCGCCCCAGGCCAGCGGCCCGCCGGGTTCGTGCCACTCGCCGGGAGCGCGGCCCTCGGCGATGCTGCGCAGCAGCAGTTCGTGGTTCTGGTCGAAACTCCAGAGCTGATAGCCGTGCATGTCAATGCGGTGCGCGAACGGGGCAAGCTTCTCAGACTCCTCCAGTCCCTTCAGGTCCTCGCGGCTCACGTCGTCGGGACCCAGCTTGTCGGCCAGCATCCGGACGAGGCGCCGCTTCTCCGCATCGGGGGCGCCCAGCAGCGAGTAGGTCAGGCGCACGACGTCGGGATCCGTTCCCTCGGCCTCCTCGGCATCGGACTGCGGAATGCCCTCCAGCCAGTGGAGGAGGGCCTGCCGGCGCTTCTCGACGTACTCCAGGCGCTCCTGCACCCGCCGGTCCCGCGCAGCGGGGGCGGAACCGGCGGCGATGGCGGCCAGGGCCTCCTCGATCTGATCGGCGTAGTCCCATTCGGCCGGCTCGAGGCCGCTCATGTGCCGGCGCACGGCGCGCGCTTCGTCGGAGATCGGCTCAAGCGAGACCTCCAGTTCCAGCAGGTCGAGGACTTCGGGATAGCGTTCGGCGCCGGCGAGCAGCTTGTCACGGCCTCCGCCGAAGATGTTGCCCCACTGCCCGAGCCGCTGGATCTCGGCCTCCGACGGCCCGCCGCCGTCCTGGGCGAGCGGCCCGGAGACGTCCACGCCTTCGGCGCGGAGCGCGGCAGCCATATCGTCGGCCGCCGCGGCCAGCTCCGCCTTCACGTCGGCCAGGACCTCGTCGGCGTGGGCCTCCTGCTTCTCCAGGTCGCCGACGAACTCGCGGTAGTGCTCTCCGCCCCTGCCCGTCAGGGCTGGCGTCAGCAGCTCGATCATCCGGTCGTAATGCGCCGCGGCGGACTCAAGCCGTCCGGCCGCCTCGGGTGGGAAGTCCGGCGCGATCCGCCGCAGGTAGGACGCCGCGACGGTGCAGCGATCGCTCACAGCCCCGGCGTTCTTGACCGCAGCGGCCCAGCCGGTTGCGCTCTTCTGCTGGCAGACGGGGCAGAACCCTTCGCATTCGCGCATGACCCGGATCCACTCGTCCATCGCGTCGAGCCCGAACACGCAGTACTCGCCCTGTGCATACGGCCCCCGCGCGCGGATTCGCGTCACCGCCTCCTGCAACATGCGCCGGTGCACGGCCGGCAGACCCGCTCGCTCGGCCGCCGGTCTCACGGCGAAGACCTGCCCGGGGCTGATGCTGCTCAACTCGCAGTTGGCGCCGCCGCGCAGGTGCATGCCGATGGCAGTTCCATCGGTGCGGACATCCGTGACGATGCCCGCCCACCAGGGCTCGACGAACTGGCCTTCTTCGAACTCCCATCCGCCCGAGATGATGACCGCGTCGCCGTTCGCGAGAGCATCGGCTATGACCTTCGCGCAAGCGTCGTAGTGCGCGGCCCTGACGGTCGCGTCCTCCGGCTCACCCTCGTAGGGTGGCAACGGGAGCGGTTCCATCTCAAGCCCCACGGACGCCGCGGCCAGGTCCATCGGGCACAGATGTCCGAGCCAGCCCTGGCACTGCAGGAGGTCCTTGCAGTCGTTGACGAAGTCAATGGCCGGCGCGAATGCCTGGCCCGAGCGGGCGCAGATCTCCTCGTAGGACGTCTCCCGGCCGAAGGAGCGAGCCACCGCCACCAGCGAGAGCGAGAAGGTCTCCTGCGTCCAGCCGTCGCCGCTGAGCTTCAGCCTCGGGTAGTCTGGTCCCGCCACCTCGACGCTCTTGCCGCCGCCGTCGTGCTGGAGGGAACCGGGGACTTCCACGCCCTCCGCGTTCAGGGCTGCCTCCATCTGGTCGGCCGCGACGGCCAGCTCGGCCTTCACCTGGCGGAGCAGGTCGGCGTGGGCCTTCTGCTTCTCCAGGTCGCCGATGAACTCACGGTAGTGCTCGCCGCCGTCGCCGGTCAGGGCCGGATGCAGCAGAGCGACGCACCGCTCGTAGTGCGCGGCGGCCGACTCCAGGTGAGTCGCGGTATCGTCGGAGAACTCCTCGGCCCGGCCGCGCAGCCAGCGCGCGGCGACATCGGCGCCGGAGCAGAACGTCATCGCCGTGGCGAAGGCGCTCTCCCTGGAGTCGCGGCTGTCCGGCGCGCAATCCGGCTGAAAAGACGGACGCTCCATCTGGGCGATCCATTCATCCATCGCCGCCAGGCCGAACACGAAGTTCCTGTCCGGCCGGTAGGGGTCGGCGTCGCCGCGGATGCGGTGGACGGCCCTCTCCAGCACCGCCAGGTCGGCTTCGCGGCCGGTGAGGGTGGGCTCCCCGGGGCTCAGCACGTGGCCGTCGCGGATGTAGTCTGTCGGACTGTCGAGCTGCCCGTTCACGCTGACGCCGACGATTTCCCCGTCATCGGTCGCGCCGGTGATGATCCCCCAGGCACACCAGGACAGGCCGATGTTCTTCGGCACGACCTTCCACTCGCCCTGGGAGACGATGACCTTCCCCTCGGAGATCAGTCTCCGCACGTGAGGGACCATCGGCTTGCGATGCCACTCGCGCAGCCAGGCGTCCGTGGCCGGGCTGCTCCAGGGCGCGTCAGGCGCTTCGGGGATATCGTTCAGCTCCTCCGTGTTGGGCGGATAGGTCCACTCCAGGCCCACTCCGCGCGCGACCAGGTCAATCGAACGGCTGCGCGCCTGCTGGACCCAGCTCCGCTTGCAGGGCTCGCCCGGGCGGATGCCAGGCGCGAAGCAGTTCGTGGACAGGACATAGACCGTCTCGTAGTCCACGTCCCGCCCCAGCAGCCCGGCCGCCGCCTGGACGCTGAGCGAGAAGCTGTCGTGCGTCAGGTCGTCCGCTTTCAGGTCCACCTTCGAGAAGTCCAGTCCCTGGCTGCGCGTCGTCCTCCCGCCGCCGTCGTGCGCCAGTTGCTCGGCGTCGGCCCTCGCTATCTGGCAGATGCGGCCGCCGGCGTTGTCAATGGCCCACAGGTGCTC
>CAYFVS010000254.1:0-2399 GCA_964346565.1 uncultured candidatus Brocadiaceae bacterium
CCCCCAGCCGGTCGGCGACCAGGCGGGCGGCCTCGGCCATGCTGTCGGCCAGGGTGGCCTCGGCGGCCCGCACCCGCAGGCTCGTCCGGCCCGGCCAGTACGCGGTCACGAACACGGGCGCGCCGGCCATGCCCCTGCAGGGCTCGGGGTCAGGCAGTTCCCGGGCCTCTCTCAGCGCCTCCAGCGAATCCAGGAAGACTCCCAGCAGGCATGCCTGCTCCTGCAGACCCAGCTCGGCGGGCCAACGCCGGTCGCGGCGCGGAAGGAATACGTCGCCGTCCGGGGGGGTAGGAGATGCTGGGACTGCCTGCCGCGCTGTGCCCCACAGCCGACCCCAGCCAACCGTCAGCAGGATGAGGCCGGCCACCAGAGCAACCATGAACAGCGCCGCCAGCCGATGTCTGGCGCCTTGTGAACTCTGGTCAGCCAATGGGGCCTTCCCCGGGGGCTGTCGCTCACGTCCTCTGCCGATGCCACTCCAGCGTGCGGCGCAGTCCCTCCCGGAAGCCGACGGTCGGCTCGTAGCCCAGCAGCTCGCCTGCCCGGCTGATGTCCGCCAGGGAGTGCCGCACGTCACCCGGCCGTTCCGGTCCGTAGCGCGCGTGCGCGGGCGTGCCAATCATCTCCGCCAGTGTCTCCAGCAGCTCGTTCAGCGTGTGGCGCTCGCCGCAGCCCACGTTGCAGACCACCGGCTGTTGGCCCTGCGGCATCTGCCCCTCTGCGGCCAGCAGGTTTGCCTGCACCACGTTCCCGACGTAGGTGAAGTCCCGCGATTGCTCTCCGTCGCCGAATACCTCCGGCGTCTCCCCCGACAGCAGGCAACGCATGAAGATGGGGACCACGGCCGCGTAGGGGCTGCTGGGGTCCTGGCGGGGGCCGAACACGTTGAAGTAGCGAAGCGCCACCGTGCTGAGGTCGAACACGTGGGCGAAGGCGGCGCAGTAGTGCTCCCCCGCCAACTTGCTGACGGCGTAGGGGCTGACGGGAGCGGGGGTCATATCCTCGTGTTTGGGCAGGGAGGGGGAGTCGCCATAGACGGAACTGCTGGAAGCGTAGACGACCCTCCGCACGTCGTTGTCCCGCGCAGCGGTCAGCACCATGAGAGTACCCTCGACGTTCGCCCGGTTGGTGGCGACGGGTTGCTCGACAGACCTCTGGACGCTGGCCAGCGCCGCCTGGTGCAGCACGTAGTCGGCCCCCCGGCAGACACGCCGCAGCGCGTCCCCGTCGCAGATGCTCTGCTGGTGGAAGGCCACCCTGTCCAGCAGGCCGTCCAGGTTCTCAATGCGCCCCGTGGACAGGTCGTCCACCACGCGCACCTCGTGTCCATCCTCCACCAGGCGTTCGACTATGTTGGAGCCGATGAAACCGGCCCCGCCCGTGACCACATAGACTGCCAAGCGTCGCCTCCGGTTGCCGTCTGATACAGACCCACTGGGCAGCACAGTGCAGAGACCAAAGTGTAACTGAGAGCCCGGGCGGGGACAAGCTCGCGCGCGTTGACCTGTCGGGTCGCGCTGTGGTATACCGAGTGCAGGTGGGATGTGCGGCGGATGTCTTCTCCGGACAGGAGGGCAGGCTGAGATGAGGTATGTGATTGCCTGCGGCGTTGTCGGCGTTCTTGTGTTCGCGCTGGGCTGTAGCTCAGCCGAGAGCGTGGTGAAACCGGGCTACGACTTCGGGCAGGTTAAGCGAGTTGCGGTCACCACGGTCAGCGGTCAGTTGAGGAGCGAGGCGGCCAGGGACCAGGTCGCCACTTACTTCAGCATGGAGCTTATGGGCCGCGGCTACGAGGTGGTCGAGCGCAACCGGGTCAACGCCCTGCTGGAGGAGCAGGACTTCCAGGCCAGCGACGTCACCAGCCCCGAGGACGTGGCCCGCGCCGGACGCGTCCTGAACGTGGATGCCATCGTGGTGGTCAACATCCCCGTTTACGGGGAGAAGATCAACATGACGGCCAAGATGCTCGACGTCGAGGACGGCAGCCTCCTGTGGGCGGCCTCCGGCAGCGGCACGACGGGACGCACGCTGGGCACCGTGGCCGGCGCCCTGGTGGGCGGCGGACTGGGCGTCGCCGCCGGGGGAGACTCCACGGGCAAGGTCGTCGGCGGCGCGGCGGGGGCGGTGGCCGGCGGGGTGGTGGGCCAGGCCCTCTCCCCTCAGGAGGCCAATCAGGTCCAGAAGGTGGTCAAGAAGGTGTGCCGCGGGCTGCCCGCCAGGGGTAGCGCGCTCTAGCAGCCCGTTGAGGAACTGGGCTCGGCCGCGCCGCAAATGGCGGCGGCCCAAAGGGTTGGGGCGGCGCGCAGCCGTCTGCTGCGTTGCGCCTCCTCGACGATACATGGAGCATCGCCTGCGTCGGCGCGCCTTGCACCCGACCCCGCGGCGCTCCCAACGCGACC
>CAYFVS010000255.1:0-16087 GCA_964346565.1 uncultured candidatus Brocadiaceae bacterium
GTTCGGCAATCTCGCGCCGTTCGGCCAGGAACTCCTCCACGGAGGGCTCTTCCAGCTCAGCCACCTGCTCGGCGCGTGCCAGTTCGGGGAACTCCTCCTCCTCTTCCTCTTCCTCGGCGGGCTCCGGTTCGGCCTCCTCCGGCGGCTCCGGCTCAGCCGCACGCAGCGTGGGCAGCGCCTCGGCGGGTTGTTCGGCCGTCTCCTGCTGTTCGGCCAGCAAATCCTCGATGGAGGGCTCTTCCAACTCGCTCATCTGTTCGGCGAGTGCCAGTTCGGGGATCTCCTCCTCTTCCTCGGCGGGCTCCGGTTCGGCCTCCTCCGGCGGCTCCGGCTCAGCCGCGCGCAACGTGGGCACCTCCTCGGGCTCCTCTTCCTCCTGTCCCGCCCGCTCGGCGATCTTCCGGTCCAGCAGCGCGTCAATGGCGCTCTCTTCGGCACTTTGCTCGACTCCGGCAGGACGAGGTGGCTCTACCTCGACGGCAGGCTCGGGCTCCTCCCCTTCCTCCGTCCCGGGGCCGATCTGGAGACGCTCCAGCAGGGCGGAGGACGCACCCGTGGTGCCGCCGGGCTCCCCCCGGGCTTCGGCCGGCGCTGGGCCCTCGCGCCCGCGGTCGCCGAAACGCTCCCTCATCTGGCCGCCGACGATTTCGTCGAACTTGGCGAACTCCTCCTCCGAGAGCCTTCTGCGCCAGACGGGATAGACGTTCTCGAGAAACTCCCGCACCCGCTCCGGGCCCCGGCCCTCAGGGTCTGACACCCCGGCGTGGGCGGCCATGCAGGCCGCACGGAACCTCTCCGTCAGTCCCTCGGTGGGCTCCCGGGGGATGATCTCCATCTGGTCCTCCAGCAGGGCGTTGAACACGTTCATGAACAAGGCGTAGGGCACCTTGCGGTCGCCCTCCCGGTAGATCTCCTGGATCTTTCCTATGGGATCAAACGCGGACAGCACTGCAATCCTCCGGACTATGTCCCCATCCTGTTAGCCGTTCGCAACATCCCTACTTCACGCGGTCCACCAGACTCATCAGACGCCGCCCATATTCGACGTAGCGGTCGTAGGCGCTCTCGGCCGCCGAGGCCGCCTTGCCCTCGTGGATTACAGCGGCCATGTGGGGCTCGATGGAGACCGCCCCCTCATAGCCCCGGCTCAGCAGGTCCCGCAGCACACGCTCCACCTGTCCGTCGCCCTCGCCCGCGTAGGTGTAGCGGATGACCCCGTCCTGTCTGGCGCCGTCCTTGATGTGCACGTAGACGACGTGTTCCTTGACCGCGTCGTAATACTGCCAGGGATCCTGCCCGTGGGCGACCGGGTTGCCGGTGTCCCACAGCAGCTCCAGGTTGGGGCTGGCGACGCTTTCCAGCATCTCGAGGGTCTGTTCGGCGCCCTGGCCGCCCCATCCGTCGCAGTTCTCATGCGCCAGCGTCACTTCTGCCTCCTCCGCCATGCGAGCCAGCGTCCGCAGGCGCGACAGCACCTCCTCGCGCCACTCCTGCTCCGGCCAGCCGGCGTTGGGGTAGCTCATGATGCGGATGAACCGGCACCCGACACGCTTCATACGGGGGACGGCACGCTCCAGCTCGTGGCGGTCCACGTCGGGATGAATGGCAATGGGCCGGCCCCAGTTGCACAGTTGCGAGGCGAAACATGAGACCGCCAAGCCCGCGTCGCTGACCTGTTCGATGGCCTCGTCGAAGGCCCTCTCGGACAAGTCAGCCACGCCGACCCCGCCGATGTTGCGCAGCTCGATATGCTTCCACCCGAGCTCCTGATGGGCCCTGATCTGCGTCTGGATATCGTCGCCCGCTTCGTCGGCGATGCCTGAGAAGTACATCAGGTCGTTCCCCGTTCCGTGCACCAGCATGCCCCACAGGTATGCATCTTCCACAGTACGCCCGAGGCCCGAGACTGTCAAGTCGAATCCGGCCGCCGGCCTGTCCTTCAGCGCCGCGTCGGGTCCAGAGGCCAGGGGGTGTTCAGCAGGATGCTAACCCCCGACCACATGCCGCCGACGGCGCAACCGAAGACGAAGGCGCGCCGAATCGCCGCAGCTACGTCCCGGCCCCGCGCCCCGGCGTCGAAGCGCGTGCCCAGGACGAAACCCCCGACACCCACCAGGACCGGCAGACCCCAACGAGCCCGCACCAAGACCAGCACGCCGGCCTGCACAGCAAGGAAGACAGCGCAGAACGGCACGCCAGACAGCCGGTCAGCGAGTCGCCTGGCCCCCGCCCGGCCGAACCCCAGGAACAGGCAGCCATGGACGACGAGCAGGAGCAGCCCCAGGGCAAACAGCGACAGAACCACCACGTACGCCCGGTCCCACAGCGCCTTGAGGAGCCCCCGCACCAGAAGGCGGAACCGTCGCGAAAGACGGGCGAGACCGCTCCGCGGAGCGATCGAAGCCCCCCGTGACAGCGAAGCGCAGGCCTCGCTCGCAACGGGGCGCTCCGCCGCTCAGGTCAGGTAGTCGAGCAGACCGGCGACGGTGGCCTTGATGTCCTTGCGCTCGACGATCAGATCCAGGAAGCCGTGCTCCAGGAGGAACTCGGCAGTCTGGAACTCCTCGGGCAGCTCCTCGCCGATGGTCTCCTTGATGACGCGCGGGCCGGCGAAGCCGATGAGCGCCCCGGGCTCGGCCATGGTGACGTCCGCCATGGAGGCCCAGCTGGCCGTCACGCCACCGGTGGTGGGATGGGTCATGATGCTCACGTAGGCGCCGCCGGCCCTGTCGAACCGCGCGAGGGCGGCGCAGGTCTTGGCCATCTGCATCAGGCTGTAGGCGCTCTCCTGCATGCGGGCGCCGCCGGACGCGCTGACCGTGACCAGGGGCAGCTTCCGCTCCGTGGCCAGCTCCACAGCACGGGTGACCTTCTCTCCCACCACACTGCCCATGCTGCCCCCCCGCCAGCCGCACTCCATGGCGCAGAAGGCCGCCGGCCGCCCCTCGATGCGGCAAGTCCCGTAGATGACCGCCTCGTTCAGGCCCGTCTTCTCGATGTCAGCGGCGATCTGGTCCCGGTAGCTCTTGGCGGCCACGAACCCCAGCGGGTCGCACGCGGTCATGTCCGCGTCCAGCTCCTCGAACGTGCCCTCGTCGGTGTGCAGCGCGACGCGCGCCCAGGCGCCGATGCGGAAGTGGTAGCCGCACTCGGGGCAGATCTCCAACAGGTCCTCGACGTTCTTCCGATAGACCATCTCCCCGCAGCCGTCGCACTTGACGAACAGGCCGTCGGGCATGTCCTTCTTCTTCCGGCCCGGACGCAGCATGACTTCCCTCGTTCAGTCCTCAGCGCCGTCTCCCGCCCCGAACTGCGGGCAGGTCCCACGTCTCGCCGGACCGCTGCTGCCGTACGGCGCCCGGGGACGCCGCGCCTATCTCTGAGGCGGATTCGGCGCGCGCTCCCGCAGCGCGGTCTCGGCGGCCCGGCGCAGCCGGCCGACGGCCTCGCCGGGCGGTACGTCCACCTTGAACACGGCCGATGAGGCCACAACTACGTTGGCCCCGTAACCGACGGCCGTCCCGACCGTGCCCGGCCCGATGCCGCCGTCAACGTAGATATCTATATCCGAACCGAACATGCGGCGCAACGCAGGGATCTTCTGGCAGGCGGACTCCACAAAGCCCTGACCGCTGAAGCCGGGCTCCACCGTCATGGCCATCAGGCAGTCCACCTCGCCCACCAGCGGTTCGATGATGGCGGGGTCGGTGTCAGGCTTCAGCGCGGCGCCCGGCCGGCCTCCGGCTTCGCGTATCCGGCGGGCAACAGCCACCAGGTCCGCGTCCAGCTCGCCGTGGAACAGCACGTCCTCCGCCCCGGCCTCGACGAACTGCGGACCGTAGCGGGCGGGGTCGGTGACCATCAGGTGCGCCCCCACCGGCACCGACGCGCAGGAGGCCACCGCGCGGGCGAAGTACGGACCGAAGATGATGTTCGGCGCGAAGTGGCCGTCCGCCACGTCCACGTGGATGCCGTCCACACCCGCCTCCTCCAGCTCCTCCACCACGTCGGCCAGCCGGCTCAGGTCCGCGTCCTGCAAGGAGGGACAGATCTTGATGGGCATGGCGGGTCCTCAGTCGAGGGCGGCGATGCCGGGCAGCTCCTCTCCGCTGAGGAACGCCAGGCTGGCTCCCCCGCCGGTGGAGACGTGGCTGATGCGGTCCTGGAGGCCGAGCTGCTCGACGGCCTCGGCCGTCTCACCGCCGCCCACGATGGTGACGGCGTCGGAGTCGGCCAGCGCGCGGGCGACCGCGCGGGTGCCCTCGGCAAACTGCTCCATCTCGAAGTAGCCCACCGGGCCGTTCCAGGTCACCAGCGCCGCTCTCCGCAGCTTCTGCTCGAACGCGGCGACGGTTCTCGGCCCGATGTCGAGACCGATCCAACCTTCCGGCACCTCGTCGTCGAAGGTCTTCGCCTCGGCGTCGGGAGAGATCTCCCGCGCGCAGACGTGATCGCAGGGCAGCACGATCTTGCCCCCGGCGGCCGCCAGTATCTCGGCTGCGACCTCCAGCCGGTCGTCCTCCACCAGCGAGCCGCCGACGGAGGCGCCCTGCTGCTTCAGGAAGGTGTACGCCATGGCGCCGCCGATGAGCATGGCGTCCACCTTGCCGAGCAGGTTGTTGATGACGGTTATCTTGTCGCTGACCTTCGCCCCGCCCATGACGGCCACGCAGGGATGGTCGGGGGCCTCGACGGCGCGGGACAGGTAGTCCACTTCCTTCTCTATCAGCAGGCCGGCCGCCGAAGGCAGGTACTCGGCCACGCCGGCTGTGCTGGCGTGCGCGCGGTGGGCGGTGCCGAAGGCGTCGTTCACATAGACGTCCGCCAGGGAGGCGAGCTGCCGGGCGAAGTCGGCGTCGTTTGCCTCTTCTCCCTCGTGGAAGCGAGTGTTCTCCAGCATCAGGACATCGCCGTCCCCCAGGTCGGCCGCCGCCTGCTCCGCCTCCGGGCCGACGCAGTCCGGGGCGAAGGCCACTTCCGCATCCAGCAGTTCGCCCAGCCGGGCGGCCACCTTCTGGAGGCTCAGGGCGGGGTCAGGCTCACCCTTGGGCCGGCCCAGGTGGCTCATCAGGATCACCCGCGCGCCCCGCTGGCGTGCGAACTCGACGGTGGGCAGCGCCCTGCGGATGCGCAGGTCGTTGGTGATCTCGCCCGTCTCTTTGTCCAGCGGCACGTTGAAGTCCACGCGCATCAGCACGCGGCTGCCGTGCAGTTGATCCGCCAGGTCGCGTATGGTCCTCATCCGGTTCTCCTCGGCCGTCGGCAGTGGAGAAACGGGATGCGGCCCGCCCGGGCAGCACCCCGCTGCTCATCTCCGCTCGTGCGGACCTCACATGGAGGCAGCCTTCTCCATCAGGTCAACCACGCGGGTCGAGTAGGCCCACTCGTTGTCGTAGAAGGCCACCACCTTGACCATCCTTTCCGCCACTACCATGGTGCTGTCCGCGGCGAAGATGGCGCTGTGAGGGTCGTGGATGCAATCGGTGCTGACCACGGGCCGCTCGGCGTATGCCAGGATGCCCTCCAGCTCGCCCTCGGCGGCCTCCCTCATCGCCGCGTTGACCGCCTCTACGGTGGCGTCCTGCTCCAGGTCGGCCACCAGGTCCACCACGCTGCCGCAGGGCACCGGCACGCGCAGGGCCATGCCGTCCAGCTTGCCGTTCAGCTCGGGGATGGCCTTGCCGATGGCCTTCGCCGCGCCGGTTGTGGTGGGTATGATGTTGACGGCGGCGGCCCGGCCGCGAGCGAACTTGCTGTGTATCTGGTCGCAGGTCACCTGGTCGTTGGTGTAGCCGTGGACGGTGGTCATCAGCCCCCGGACCACGCCGAACGTGTCGTTGAGCACCTTGGTGACCGGGCCCAGGCAGTTGGTGGTGCAGGAAGCGTTGCTGATGCAGGTGTCGTCCGGCTGGAGCGCCTCGTCGTTGACGCCCAGCACGATGGTGGCGTCCACCTCGTCCTTGGCGGGCACGGTCAGCAGCACTTTCTTCGCCCCGGCCTCCAGGTGGTCGCCGTAGCCGCCCTTCTCCCCGCTGCGGGCGCGGAACACGCCGGTGGACTCGACGGCGAAGTAAACGCCCATCTCCGCCCAGGGCAGCTCCTTCGGCGAGCGGATGGTCAGGACCGGTATCTCCTTGCCGTCCACCACCAGGGTGTCTGCATCGGGGGCCTCCACCTGCCCCGGATAGCGGCCGTGAACGCTGTCGTATTTGAGCAGATAGGCCAGGTTGTCGGCGTCGGCCAGGTCGTTGACCGCAACCACCTCGAAGTTGTCCCGCTCGGCCATCACGCGGAAGACCAGCCGTCCGATGCGCCCGAACCCGTTAATGCCGACTCTGATAGCCATGCGGTGCGACTCCTTTCAGCAAGTGCCAGTGGCGTAAGCTGCCCGACCCGCGGGCGCCTCGCCGCGGCAGGCCGGGCGGGATGCGGCGGTGGCCTGCTCAACACCGGGGCGCCCCCACGGGTAGCTGACTATAGTCGCCGCCCTGCATCCTGTCAAGCTCGGCTCGCTTGCGCCCGGGGCGCTCTTCTGGTGTGATGAGCCGCGCAAGTCACAACCAGCGAGGAGGTACGCACCGATGGCCGGCATGTCGTGGCTGAGGGCCGACGGACGGGACATCGTGGACGAGGACGGCCGCCCCCTCCTGCTCAAGGGATACTGCCTGGGCGGGTGGCTGAACACCGAGAACTTCATCAACGGATACCCCTTCACCGACCACCTCTACCAGCGGGCGCTGCGCGAGGTGCTGGGCGCCGAGAAGGCGGAGCACTACTACAGCCAGCAGTACGCGCACTACCTGACGGAGGCCGACATCGCGTTGCTGGCCGAGTGCGGCACGAACTCCGTCCGCGTGCCGTTCAACTACCGCCTGTTCGAGGACGACATGCATCCGGGGCGGTTCGACGGGCCGGGCTTTGAGCTGCTGGACCGCTTGCTGGGCTGGTGCCGCGAGCACGGCCTCTACGTGATGCTTGACCTGCACGCGGCGCAGGGCTGGCAGAATCCCGACTGGCACTGCGACAACCCGGCCGACGTCTGCCTGCTTTGGAGCACGCGGGACTACCGCGACCGGGCGGCGGGCCTCTGGCGGGTCATCGCCGAGCGCTACCGGGACGATCCGGTCATCGCCGGCTACGAGATTCTGAACGAGCCCACCGCGCCGGACATCGAGACGCTCCAGGGCTTCTACGGGGAGGTGGCCGCCCAGGTACGCCAGGTGGACGAGCGGCACATCATCTTCCTGGAGGGCAACATGTGGGGCTCGCAGTTCGAGGGCCTCGAGCCGTTCGAGGACAACCTGGTCTACGCCTGCCACCTCTATGTCTCATCGGATTTCGAGCTGGAGCCCTACCCCAACAAGCGGCAAAACGCGCAGCAGATGGCCGACGCCTACCGGGGCTACGTGGAGTTCGGCCGGCGCCACGGCGTGCCCATGTGGTGCAGCGAGTTCGGCGCCCACCATTACACCGGCGACGAGCAGGTCCGCGAAGGCCGGCTGCGCACCATTGACGACCAGATATCCCACTTCGAGGAGGTGGGCCACTCCTGGTCCATGTGGACCTACAAGGACGTGGGCGTGATGGGCCTGGCCGTCACCGACCCTGACAGCCAGTACATGCGGCGCACGGCGCCGATACGCAAGCTGAAGGACGACCTGGGCACCGACTGGTGGACCGACCCGCGCCGGATTGCCGGGGGCGGCCTGCTGAAGCCCTGGCTGGACAGGCTGGACGAAGCCTGTGGCGGGCAGCTCGACAGGGAGACCATCGAGACCTTCCTGGTCAGGGGCTACCACGACGCTGCCGGCAAGATGCTGATGAAACCATTCGCCGAGCAGTTCGAGGGCATGAGCAAGGACGAGATCGGCGCAATGATGGAGTCGTGGCGGCTGGAGAACTGCCGGCTGAACGAGGGGCTGGTCGGGATCCTGAGGAAACACGCCGCCGGGTAGGAGCCTGCCAAGGACCCCGTTGATCCCGCGGCGCTCACATCCCGACTGGGCAGGCGCGTCGCCTGGCCGTCGCGCAAGCGCGGGAGCGGCGACGCCGGACCTACCCCTTCTTCAACAAGCTGTTGGGAGAGCGCATGGCCGGCGAGCCGCTGCGGGAGATCATACGCAAGCTGCGGCCGCTGCACGAGCAAAAGCGGGCCGCGGCGCCGGCCGATTGGCTGTCGGTCCATCCCGAGCCGGGACAGGCTTTCGAGCAGTACGTCCAGTCCGACCCGGTGATCCCCACCGGCGGGCGGCGCGTCATCCACGTGCAGCCGCTGGGTGAGTTCACCGAGGCCGGCCGGCGCGTGGTCGAGCTGACCGCCCGGTTCATGGGCCTGTTCTACGACCGTCCGGCTGAGCTGCGCGAGGGCCTATCGCTGGACCTTGTGCCGGATTCGGCGCGGCGGATCCATCCCGCCTGGGGCGTCCGCCAGGTGCTCAGCACCTACGTGCTCACGCAGGTCCTGCGCCCGCGGCTGCCGGAGGACGCCGCCGCCTACATCGCTTTCACCTCGGCGGACCTCTGGCCGGGGGAGGGATGGAACTTCGTCTTCGGACAGGCATCACTGCGCGACCGGGTGGGAGTCTGGTCCATATACCGCAACGGAGACCCGGAGGCCGGGCCGGACGAGTTCCGCCTCTGCCTGGTGCGCACGATGAAGACCGGCGGCCACGAGCTGGGGCACATGTTCGGCATGGCGCACTGCACGGCCTACGAGTGCGGCATGAACGGCAGCAACACGCTGGAGGAGAAGGACCGCCGGCCGCTGGCGCTCTGCCCGCAGTGCGTGGCCAAGGTCTGCTGGGCCACCGGCGCAGAGCCGGCGGAGCGCTTCCGCCGGCTGGCTGCCTTCTGCCGCCAGCACGGCCTGGGCGGCGAAGGCCGGTTCTATGAGGAATCCGCCGCGCAACTTGCCATTCCCCCTGACTCCGAGGAGGGATCCGGATGAAACGCGCTGCAGCGCTTGTCGCCATCCTGGCGACGCTGTGCTTCCTGGCAGTTGGTGCTTCCCCGGAGCCGGGCCGGCCGGTGACGGCCGTGCTCGGCGCATTCGGCGAGGAGGTCACGCTACTTGAGCAGGAACTCGCCGCGCCCGAAGTGCACACGGTCCGGGGCCTGCGCTTCGTCACCGGTCGGGTGGGCAGCCGGCGAGTGGTCGTGGCCCGTTCCGGCATCGGGAAGGTGAACGCGGCCATGACCACTGCCCTGCTGCTGGAGAGCTACTCGCCCGACGAGGTGATCTTCACCGGAGTCGCCGGCGGGATTGGCCCCGGCCTGCATCCGGGCGACATCGTCATCGGCGAGAGGACCGTCCAGCACGATCTGGGCATCGTCACCGAGGAAGGGATGGAGCGCCAGGCCGTGCCCAATCCGCTGACCGGGGAGGAGAATCCGGTGTTCTTCCCCGGCGACCCCTTGCTGCTTGAGCTGGCGACGGAGGCCGCCGCGGACGCGCAGTTCCAGCAGATGAGGACCACCGAGGGGCTGCGCGCGCCGCGCGTCCGGAAAGGCATCATAGCGACGGGCGACGTGTTCGTCGCTTCGCCCACGAAGAGCGCCGAACTGCGCGAGTCGCTCGGCGCCGACGCGGTGGAGATGGAGGGCGGCGCCGTCGCGCAGGTCTGCTGGCAGCATGATGTCCCCTGCCTCATCGTGCGCAGCATCAGCGACAAGGCGGACGAAGCAGCAGAGGAGACGCTGGAGAAGTTCTATAGGGCGGCCGCCCGGAACTCGGCTGAACTGGTGATGAAGATGCTGGAGCACCTGGCCGCCGAGCCCGCGCCGGCCAACGAAGCAGCCGAACCGGCCCAGGTGCCTTGACAGTGTGCTTGCCGCCCGGCGGCCGATGGTGTAGAAGACCTGCCCGGAGCCTCGAGTCCCTGCGGGAGAGCCAGCGATGGACGAGATGACTTCCCACGAGCGGTTCAGGCGAATGTATGAACACCGCGAGGCGGACCGCGTGCCCATCACCGACTCCCCCTGGCCGGCCACCGTCGAGCGGTGGCGGCGGGAGGGCATGCCGAAGGAGGCGGACTGGGCCGATTTCTTCGGCCTCGACCGCACCGCTCACATCAGCGTGGACAACAGCCCCCGCTACCCCACCCGCACCATCGAGGAGACCGAGGAATACCGCATCGAGACCACAAGCTGGGGGGTGACAGCCAGGAACTGGAAGCACGCCGCCTCCACCCCTGAGTTCCTCGACTTCATCATCACCGACCCCGAAAGCTGGCGGGAAGCGAAGGAGCGCATGACGCCGACCCGCGACCGGGTGGATTGGGACTACCTGCGCGAGCACTACCCGCGCTGGCGCCAGGAGGGGCGCTGGATCACCGGCGGGCTGTGGTTCGGCTTCGACGCGACCCACTCCTGGGCGGTGGGCACCGAGCGTGTGCTGGTGGCACTGGCCGAGCAGCCGGAGTGGTGCCGGGACATGTTCAGCACGTTCCTGGACGTGAACCTGGCGCTGCTGGACATGGTCTGGGAGGCGGGCTATACGTTCGACTGCGTGAGCTGGCCGGACGACATGGGCTACAAGGGCCACCAGTTCTTCGGCCTGCCCATGTATCGCGACCTGCTGAAGCCGGCCCACCGGCGGGCCATCGAGTGGGCGCACGAGCGGGGCATCTACGCCCACCTGCACTCCTGCGGCGACGTGCGCCCGTTCGTGCCGGAACTGATCGGCATGGGCCTGGACGCGCTGAACCCCCTCGAGGTGAAGGCCGGCATGGACCCAATCGCGCTCAAGGAGCAGTACGGCGACCGGCTGGTGCTGCACGGCGGCATCAACGCCGTCCTGTGGCCGGACCGGCCGGCCATCGAGGAGGAGATACGGCGGGTTGTGCCGGTGGTGAAGGAAGGCGGCGGTTACATCTTCAGCTCCGACCACTCCGTGCCGTCCAGCGTGAGCCTGGAGGATTTCCGCCGCATCGTCGAGCTGGCCAAAGAGGCCGGCTCCTACTGAGTAAGGAGTGTTATGTCGCTCCGGCGAGACGCCGGAGCTACCCCGGATTGGGTAGGTGCGGCGGCACCGCTGCGCCTGGGACGGCGGACCTACCCATCCTGTCAACGGACCGACGGTCGGAGGCAGTGAGATGAGCGACCTGAAGGTCACCCTGATTGGCGCGGGCAGCCGCAGTTTCGGCCCGGCCACCGTCCGGGACGTGCTGCTGAGCGAGCCGCTCCGGGACCGGCTGGACGAACTGGCCTTGATGGACGTCGCCGAGCAGCACCTAGCCGACTCGGTGGACTACGCGCGGTGGGTGAAGGCCGAGCTGGACCACCCGGCGGCAGTTATGGCCACCACGGACCTGGACGCCGCCCTGGAGGCGGCCGACTTCGCCGTGGCCGCCATCGAGGTCGGCCGGTTCCGCTACTGGACGCAGGACTTCCACGTGCCCCGGCGGCACGGCTTTCGGCAGGTGTTCGGGGAGAACGGCGGTCCGGGCGGCATCTTCCACGCCCTGCGGAACATGGGACCGATGGTCGAGATAGGACGCCGGATGGAGGAGCTCTGCCCCGAGGCCGTCCTGCTGAACTACACCAACCCCGAGCACAAGCTGTGCGAGGCGCTGACCCGGCTGACCTCGACGCAGACGGTCGGCCTGTGCCACGGGGTGTTCATGGGCCTGGAGCAGATAGCTCGCATCCTGGACATGCCCCAGAGCCGGCTCGACGCGGCCGCCTGCGGCATGAACCACTTCACCTGGTTCGAGCGCCTCCGGGACCGGGAGACGGGCGAGGACCTTTACCCCCGCCTGCGTGAGGCCGAGAGGGAGGGCGACTGGCTGCACGACTGGCACGAGATGGCCCTGGCGCGCGTCCTGTTCCGCCGGTTCGGCCTCTGGCCCTCGCCGGCCCCCAACCACTACGGGGAGTACATCCGCTGGGCGGAGGAGTTCGTGGCCGACGAGTTGCAGTTCTTCTACGACCCCGCCGACGGCCACCCCTGGGAGACGGGCGACATACCGGAGTTCGTTTACTCCCTCAGCGGCAACCCGCACGAGCGTCCCTGGCACGCGACCGAGAGCGAGACCGTGCGCGTGAGCGAGGAGGAGGTCCCCCTCGACGCGAGGCGCTCGGCCCTGGAGCCGTCCGCCGAGCTGGCCGTCCCCATCATGGAGGGGCTGGCCTGCGAGGGGCGGCGCGAGCTGGCGGCCATCAACGTTCCCAACCGGGGCGCCATTCCCAACCTGCCCGACGACATGGTGGTCGAAGTGCCCGGCGTGGCCGACGAGGCCGGCCTGCGCGCCTGCCCGATGGAGCCCCTGCCGGAGGCCATCGCCGCCATGCTGCGCGTCCAGGCGAGTATCCATGCACTCATCGTGGAAGCGTTCGCCGAGCAATCGCGCGCGAAGCTACTGCAGGCCGTACTGCTGGATCCCACCGTGGACGGCTACCGGCGGGCGGTGGAGATGGTGGACGAGATGTGCCGGCTCCAGGCGGATATCCTCCCGCCACTGCGCTGAGCCGGCCGACCGCAGAGGAGATGCAGCCGGTGGTCTCTGGTGAACTCTGGCGCCTGATAGACGACGATGCGCTCGAGCGGATCGCTGCTGCCGCGGAACGACTACTGACCGAAGCAGGGGCGCGCGTCGAGCACGAGGACATCCTGGGAAAGCTGGCTGCGCACGGTTGCGCGGCGGACGCCTCGCAGCAGCACTGCCGCTTCGCGCCGGAGCTGATCCGCGAGGCCGTCGAGCACTACGCGCACATGGAAGCGTGCAGCAGGGAGCAGTCCGGGGGCGGCGACCCGCTGCGCCTTGAGTGGCCGTCCGGATGGGAGGCGGAGCGCCCCGTGCGACTCTCCCACGGGGGCAGCAACCCCCACCTGCTGGACTGGCCCTCCGGCGAGCGGCGCCTGGCGACGAGCGGGGACGTCGTCGCCATGGCGAAGATGGCGCACGCGCTCGACGAGTTCGCCGTGGTGGGGCAGGTGCTGACCGCGAGCGACGTTGACCCGCGGATCGAGCCCGTCTGGAACGTCGTCACGCGCATGGAGCTGACCGACAAGCCCATCGGCGGCGGCGAGGTGCTCTACGCCGAAAACATCAAGCACCTCGTGCGCCTGGGAGAGATCGAGACCGGCCGGCCGGGCGAGACGCGCATGGTCCCCGGCTGCAACTTCATCATCTCCCCGCTGCGCTACAATCGGCGCGCGCTCGCCTGCATGATCGAGAAGATGCGGTTCGGCGTGCGCAACGATGTCGGCAGCATGCCGGTTAGCGGCATCAGCAGCCCGGTCACGCTGGCGGGCACGGCCGCTCTGATGCTGGCCGAGGTGCTCGGTGGCTGGTGCGTCTCGTACGTCACCGACCCGGACGTGCCCGTGGGCGCGGGCCTGGCCTCCGGGTCGATGGACATGCGAACGGCCAACGCCGTCTTCGGCAGCCCTGAGGGGATCCTGCAGGATCTGGCGGCCCGCCAGTGCTGCCAGCGCATCTACGGCGTCCACTCCGTCTGGTGCGCGTTCAACTACGTCGACTGCAAGACGCCCGGCATCCGGGCGGCGATCGAGAAGCTGATGCCGCTCGTGGCCCTGCCGCTCGCAGGCAGGCTGCCCTTCCAGCCGGACGGCCTCCTTTCCGCCGGGCAGGACTACAGCCCCGTCCAGCACCTGCTGGAGTTCGACATCGCCAATGCCCTGCACCGCGTCATGGGCACGTTCGAGGTCACGGACGAGACCCTGGCCCTCGACCTGGTTGCCGAGATGGCAGGACGGGCTGATGTCTCGTTCCTCGACACCGACCACACGCTGGCGCACTACGCGGCGGAGCAGTACTATCCCAGGTGGCTCGACCGCGGCCGCTGGCAGGGAACCGAGCCCGAGCGCCAGGCCGAGGACGCGATGCTGGAGCGGATAGACCGCCACTGGAAGCACGCCGTACAGGCGTATGAGCAGCCCGACGTGGAGGCGGCGAAGCTCCGCGCGGCGCGCGACGTGCTGCGGGCCGCGGAGCGGGAGGTGCCGTCCGTTGAGCTGATAGGCTGAGCGAGGGAGGCGCACGAACCGTGGCACTCACGCCGATGGTCAGCACGCGTTGCGACAAAGGGCAGGAGCAGACGGTGGCGCAGGTCCGGCAGTTCTACGAGCAGTTCCTGCTCTATGTCCGGGAAGGCCTCCAGTCGCTGGGCTTGCCGCTGGCGCGAGCGACCCTTGCGCAGCCTCATGACGCCGTCTTTGCTTGGACGGCCACGACCCTGTTTGTCGTGGCAAGTCCCGGCTCAGCTACCCACGTAACGAGTACTCACACCTACAGGGATTTCACCGCTGTAGCGGGCATATCACCCCAGGCACTCAAGCAAACCGCTGCCCGGGAGTTCGGATGGGAAGACATGGTGTGCCTCCGGTTCGAGTGGTCGCTCGTGCGACTCCCGAAGGAGGAGAGGGAGGCGGCTCTCCGAGAGGAGGCGTCTAAGTACGCCGTCCCCCTGGCTGACAAGGCGCGCGCGGCGCAGCAGCTGGGCGTGGACGAGGCCCTGGCGTACCTCGAGAACGCGCGGCGACGGTATGGCACTGGGACGGCGGAGGGGTTCAGCGACTGCAAGGCCAACTGCCGCAACGCTATCCTCTCTCTTCTGGCAGCCCTGGCGGGCACGCAGGAGATCCGGCAGGCTGTCAAGAAGCTGCATAAGCAGGGCCTCCTTGGCGAGCGGGAGATGGAGGTCGTCCAAGCGGTCGAAGACCTCGTGGCCAAGCTGCACGGCATGGCGTCGAAGACGGGCACCCACCCGCCCATGGCGAACAGGGCAGACGCCCAGTTGGCACTGCGGCTCGCCGAGGCCGTCGTTAGCTACCTGATCAGCAATGCGCTCCAGGCGAAGGAGCGGCGGGAGGCTGAGTAGTGACGGAGGAGAGAGCACGAGACCGTCGGATCCTGCGCGACCTGGCAAAGCGGGTCCGCGAAGCCGCCGAGTTGCCCGTCATGGCGGAGCGGCGCGAGCTGTGGAAGCGGCACAACGCCCTGCGACCCGTCCGGCCCATGATCCTGGTCTTCCCCGAGGGCGCCTGGGGCGAGCTGATAACCGACGAGGACATGGAGTGCGCCGGGGAGGAAGCGCGGCGCATCGAGTGGCACCTGCGCGCCAGGCTCTTCTACCACGAGCGCCTGCACGACGATACGGTGATCGAGCCGGAATGGGTGGTCCACAAGGCCGTCACCGACACCGGTTGGGGGCTGGCGCCGCGCTTCATGGAAAGCACTGAGGAGCGGGGCGCCTGGGGCTTCGATCCCGTGCTGCGGGCCCGAAGCGACCTGGAGAAGCTGCACGCGCCGGAGGTCTCCCACGATGAAGAGGCCACCCGCCGCAGCCTGGAGCAGGCGCAGGAGCTGTTCGGCGACATCCTGAACGTCCGCCTGAAGGGCGTGTACCGTATCTCCTTCCACCCGATGGCCCAGCTCTGCATGCTGCGCGGCCTGGGGCAGGTCATGATGGACATGGCCACCGATCCGGACTTTGTTCACGCGGCGATGACCATCCTGGCGGAGGGCCACCGGCGCCGCGTCGAGCAGTACTGCGAGCAAGGGCTGCTCAGTCTGAACAACGACGGCACCTACCACTCCTCCGGCGGGGTGGGCTACACAGACGAGCTGCCCGCCGACGACTACGAGGGGCGGGTGCGCCCACGGGACATGTGGGCCTCCGCCGAGGCGCAGGAACTGGCCCAGGTCTCCCCTGCCATGCACGCCGAGTTCGCCCTCGACTACGAGAAGCGCCTGCTCGAACCGTTCGGGCTGAACGGATACGGCTGCTGCGAGGATCTGACCAACAAGCTGGACGACGTGCTGACTATACCGAACATCCGGCGCATCTCCATTTCGCCGTTCGCCGACGTGGCCCGGTGCGCCGAGAAGCTGGGCGGGGACTACATCCTGTCCTGGAAACCGCACCCGGCGCACCTGTGCGGCGAGTTCAGCCCTGAGCGCATCCGCGCCTACATACGCGGCGCCCTGGAGGCGGCCCGCGCGAACGGCTGCGTCCTGGAGATGATCCTCAAGGACACCCACACCTGCGAACACCACCCCGAGCGCTTCACCATCTGGACGCAGATTGCGCGGGAGCTTGTCGAGCAATACGCAGCAGTCTG
>CAYFVS010000256.1:0-9789 GCA_964346565.1 uncultured candidatus Brocadiaceae bacterium
TCGAAGTGGACCCCCTCCACGACCATGTCCGTGGTGAGCAGGATGGTGCAGCCGCCGGGCGATTCCACGACGGCGGCATCGTCCCCCGGGCCTACCTCGACCCAGCCGGGCAGTTCGCCCTCCAGCAGGCTGCACACGTGCTCGATCAGCTTCCGCTCACTCATCGCCGTGGCCCCTGGCAAGCCAAAGGCCGACCACCGCCCCGGCCGTGCGGGCCAGCAACTCCTCGGCCCGGCCGGCGGCCTCTTCCAGGCTCATGGGTGCATCAAGTATGGGCAACACGGCGCACGCCCCCCGCTCGCGCAGCCCCTCGTAGCCTTCACCCAGCGAGCCGGCCAGCACGACGGCCGGGATGCCCTGCGCGCGGGCGGCCTCCACCACGCAGGCGGTGGCCTTGCCGAAGCAGCTTTGTGCGTCTGCCCGGCCCTCGGCGGTGAACACCAAATCGCTGCCGGCCATGCGTTCTTCCAGGCCGATGATCTTCATGACAGTGCGCGCGCCGCTTTCCAGCCGGGCGCCGAGAAACGCCACCAGGCCCGCTCCCAGTCCGCCCGCCGCACCCGCACCGGGCAGGTCGGCCACCTGCCGCCCGAGGTCCCGCTGGATGACCTCGGCCAGGTTGGCCAGTCCCTGTTCCAGGAGTTCGACCTGCCGGGGGGAGGCGCCCTTCTGGGGGCCGTATACTCGCGCTGCTCCCATCGGACCGAGCAACGGGTTGGTCACATCCGAGGCCGCGATGATCTCCATCTCCTGCAAGCGCGGGTCGAGCCCGTCCAGATCAACCGAGGAGACCTCCCGCAGGCGCCCCCCGCACAGGCGGCCGAGCGTCTTCCCGGTCCTGTCGGTGAAGCGCGCGCCCAGCGCCTGGGCCATGCCTGCGCCGCCGTCCACCGTCGCGCTGTCCCCCAGGCCGACCACGAGGCGCTCGGCGTCGGCCTCCAACGCCCGCGAGATCAAGTGGCCGGTCCCGTAGGTCGAGGTCCGAGCAGGATCGCGCCGGCCCGGGGGAACCAGCTCCAGCCCGCTCGCCTGGGCCATCTCGAGGACGGCCGTGCAGCGGTCGCCGCTCATCCCCCAGGCGGCCTCGACCGCCTCGCCCAGTGGACCGCACACGGTGGCCCGCCGCAGCCGCCCGCCCGTGCCCCGGACCACGGCGGCGACCGTTCCCTTCCCGCCGTCAGCCATGGGCGCGGGCACTACCTGCGCGCCAGGCGCAACGGCTGCGATGCCCCGGGCGATGGCGTGCGCCGCCTCCGGCGCGCTCAGAGACTCCTTCAGCGAGTCGGGCGCCACGGTGAACTTCATAGCCGTCACACTGGAGCAGAAGGACGCTTATTCTACAGGACGGGACAGCTTTTTGCACCGAATCTCTGAGCCGAGCGGAGCACGTGTCGGCAGGCAGGCGAAGTCCTAAGTCCCTCTTGTGCAGCCAGTTGGGCCTTGTGAGGAGAGGAAACACAATGAGCGCGGCTCTATGGCAGTTTCCTTCTTGACTTCGCCGTGAGCAAGGAGCTACGCAGTACATGCGGTACATGGTCGAGCTGGGGGCCTCGCCTGCAGCAACCAGGGACGGGGCAGCCACGCGGCCGACATGGAACTCGGCAGGAGAAACCACATGCTTTTCCTCGCTCTCGAGTGGGGGCCCCGGCAGTGGATCGGGGTGGTGCTGGCCGTGGTGGTGCTGGTAGTGCTGATAATCGCCATCTCGGCGAGGAAGCCAGGACCTGAGCAGCCGCCCTCCGCCACCCAGCCACCTGCGGAGCCGCCAACGGAAGGGGAGACCGGCGAGCAAGAACCGGAAGAGGAGCCGACGCAGCAATAGGGGGCACCAGCTCCCGGTTGACCTGCGGCGGCTGTGCATCCTCCCACCAAGGATCTGCTCGCAGGGGCCGTGTTGCCGGGCCTCGGAGGCCCGGCAACACGGTTTTTCTGTGGCGCTGAGACGGGCGCGCAGCCGGCACGGGGAAGTTGACTGTCTCGCAGACGGTGGGTTATAATGCAGGCAGAATCGGACTACACGCTTTCATCTCCTCTAACGCCGCCCAGCGGGTCCGTCGGCCTTCCCGCGTGCATCCGCCGCCATCACGGACCCGGCAAAGAGGCTGCCGATGGAGCAAGAGGTTGACGACAGCATCCCCGAGGTGATCGGGCAATGCCGCATCGAGAGGAAGATCGGCGAGGGGGGCATGGGCAGTGTTTACCTGGGCCGGCACATGAGCCTGGACATGCCCCGGGCCATCAAGCTGCTGCCGAAGCACATTGACCTGAAGGACCCGCAGTACAGCCAGCGGTTCTTCCGCGAGGCACGCATCGCCGCCCGTCTGCGCCATCCCAATCTGGTCCAGGTCCACGAGTGCGGGGCAGAGGAGGGCTACTACTACATCATCATGGATTACGTGGAGGGCCCCACCTGCCGCGAGCTGGTCGAGGATCAGGGCAAGCTCGACTGGCGCCAGGCTGTGGACATCACCCGCCAGACCGCCGAGGGGCTCAAGTACGCCGCCGCCGAGGGCGTCATCCACCGCGACGTGACCCCCGGCAATATCATCATTGACCGCGACGGAACCGCCCGCCTGACCGACCTGGGCCTGGCCAAGGAGGCCACCGCCGACGCCACCGGCCTGACCCGCAGCGGCGCCAGCCTGGGCACGCCCTACTACATGAGCCCCGAGCAGATCAACAGCGCCCGCGACGTGGACTTCCGCACCGACATCTACTCCCTGGGGGCCACCCTTTACCACCTGGTCTGCGGGACCGTTCCATACACCGGCACTACCTTCGAGGTGATGACCAAGCAGGTGCGCGAGCCCCTGCCCCCGCCGCGGGAGCACGTCCCCGAACTGCCCGACGCCCTCGCCGACGTGCTGCGCAAGATGATGGCCAAGGAGCCCGGCAGGCGCTACACCGAGTACGACCAGTTGATAGAGGACCTGCAGAGCCTGCTGGACGGCAAGTCGGTCTCCGCCGAGGGGTTCCGCGACCAGAGCATGGTCACCGCACGCGACTTGCCCTCAACGGCCGCCGCCGAGCAGATGGAGGGAGCCCTGGAAGAGACACACATCGCTGTGCCGCCGGGGAAAGGGCACAAGAAGGCCCTGATAGTCATCCTCGGCCTGGCCGCTATCATCGCCCTGCTCGTCGTGCTCAGCCTCTTGATCCTTTGAGCCGGCCGAACCTTCCTCTGCTCTGCGAGTCCGTCCTCGATCCTTCCGAGTCGCTCCGCCACGTCTGCCATCGCCCTGGCGATGTCCTGACGAGCCTTCAGTGAACGAGCGAACCATCGCCGGATCCTGCGGCTGAGGAGCCAGACGAAGACAAGGACAAGTATGAGCAGGGGCCAGAACGCAAGGCTCGCCCAGCTTGTCACTTCGGCGCCCACTCCCGTAACGTATGCCATCTCAATCATGTGATGCCCCGCTCGAACCCTGGGTCTCGGGATGGACCTTCTTGGAGTTCAGCCAGTCGTCCACGTCCCGCTTGTCGAACTTAATGTTGCGTGCATTCAGACGGATGTAAGGCGGGCAGTCCCCGGACTTAATGTACCGGTATATAGAGCGCTTGCTCTCCCCCAGGTACTCGGCCAGTTCCTCAACACTCATCAGATACATGGCCTGCCGCCTTCGGCAAGATGCTACCAGATGCTGCCAAATAATGCCAACTTTACCGAAGTGGCCGGACCACGTCAAGGCCAGGGCAAGGTGAGGTAATGGGTCGGGTCGCAGATGCCGACGGCATGGAGGCACTGGCTGTCCGGGGAAGCGGTGGCGACTGCCTCAGCGGAAGACCATCCCGGCGTAGCCCACCACGTAGCTGCCCCGGCCCATGGGGGAGTCCGCACTGGTGGCCCGGGCGATCAGTTCGCCCTGGGCGCCGTCGCGGGCCGCGACGCTCTGCATCATCGCCGCTGCCGGCAGCACGCCGCACATGGTGATGCCCTCCCCCCGCACGGTGCGATAGAGTCCGCTCGGGTCGAGCCGCTTCATCTGCTCGACGGCCAGCGGGTCATTCCTGTTGACCACATCGAGGGCGCCCGCACCGCTCTCGTGCGACATGTCGCTGCTGGCCACCACCAGGGACTCGGCAGCTGCGCATCCGGTCAGGGCCTCCGCGACGGCTCTTCCGAAGGCCAGCAGATCCTCCAGCCCGGCCGACGCCGTAATGCACACCACCGAGAGGCGCACGTCCGGGCGGTGATACTGCAGGAAGGGCACGACCACTTCCCCGGAGTGCTCCGGCACGTGGGGGCGGTCGTTGACGCTGACCATGGGCAGCTCGGCGAGGGCGGAGGTCAACTCCTGGTCCATCTCGGCGGTGCCCAGCGGCGTCTGCCAGCCGCCGCCAGTCCAGAGGGCGAACGGCGGGCTGGAGAAGTTGTGGCTGGGGGTCAGCATGACGACACGTTCGGTCACCTGCGCCCGCGCGAAGGTCCTGCCCGCCACGGGTCCGCTGAACGTGTAGCCCGCGTGGGGACTCAGCAGGCCGAGGACTGCCTCGGGCGCGGCGTCGGCGGGCGTGTAGGACTCGATGGCGGCGCGCAGCTCCTCGGCAATCCCGGGGTAGAACTGGCCGGCCACGACGGGTCTCCTGGTCATCGGCGCACCTCCTGCGTTGAGGGCGGCTATACGGGGAACTGCTCGACGATGCGCGCAGCCCGTTGGAGGGCGTCCGCCACGCGGGCGAGTTTCTTCAGCGGGAAGCTCCGGCAGAAGAACTCCACCGACTCCGGCTCGCCGCGCCAGAAGTTCAGCACGGCGTCCGGCTCGGCCCTGGTGCCCATCAGCACGGCCCGGGCGCAGTAGGGGTTGGTCGGCTGCACCCAGTCCACGTTCATGCTGTCCAGCTTCGCGCGCATCTTCTCTATCTTCTCTGCCGTTTCCGGTTCCATGGCGTGCCTTCTTCTGTGGCCTCCGGCGTCTCTACTCGGCCTGCGTTCGGACGCATCGGCGGCAGAACGCCTCGAACCTGTCCAGATACTGCTCGCCGCCGACCATGTACGTGTCATTATGGCCGGCGCCTTCGATGGCGTACCACTCCTTCGGTTCCGGGGCGGCTCGATAGAGGCGCCGCCCCTGCTCGGGCGGCACCAGATCGTCCGCCATCCCGTGGATCATGAACACAGGCACCTCCAGCCCGGGCATCAGTGCCAGGCTGTCGAACTCGTTGCGCGCCAGCCCCCACACCGGCACCAGCGGCATCATGTGCCTTGCCATGGCGGGCACGCTCACGAACGGGCTCTCCATCACCAGGCCGGCCACCGGCCGCTCGCACGCCGTGCGCAGGGCAACCGCCGCGCCCAGCGATCGGCCGAAGCAGATGATACGCCCCGGCCGGATGCCCTTCTCCTCGGTCAGCCAGTGGTAGGCAGCCTCCGCATCCTCGTAGAGACCTTCCTCTGAGGGTCTGCCGTCACTGCGACCGTACCCGCGGTAGTCGAACAGAAGCGCCCCCAGGCCCCGCCGGCCCACCAGTCCCAGGTTCTCCGCGCGGTGGCTTATGTTGCCCGCGTTCCCGTGGCACCATAGCAGGACCGGCGCCTCGTCCGTCTCGGGCGGTCGCCACCAGCCATAGAGGCGCAGGCCGTCCGCCGTGCGGAACCAACACTCCTCCACGCCGAGGTGCGGCGGGTCCCACCCGAACGGCGAACCCGCCGTCGGCTGGTACACGAGCCGATCCTCCAGGGCGACCAGGGCTATGGCCACGGCCACGTAGCCCGCCGCGCCCATCGCGAGCACGCGGACGGCCAGCTTCCAACGGGCGCGCGCCGGCCGTTGCTCCCGCGCCTCTGTTCGGGCAGTTCCCTCCTGTCGCCCGGCAGCGCGGGCATCATCAGACGGGGCAAGGCCGATTGCCACAGTCAACGCGAGCACAACCACTGGATATAGCGGCTTCATCGGCACGGCATGGCCCTCGCTTCATCCGGGCCGCTTACTGCCCAGAGGTCGGCGGCATGTGGTGACGGTGCCGGCGCATGCTCACGGGCCGACCGAGTATCTCCAACCACACGACGGCATCGCGCAGGGTGAATCCCGCCCGGCGCAACGAAGCCAGTCCTTTGCCCGCGCGCTCCTTCCTCCCAAGAACCGCCTCCTGCTGCGGCTCCGGGGCCGCCGGCTTGCGTTCGCGGGGCAGGCGACGCGCCCGCCGGGCGCCCTGCGGCGACCGCAGGGGCCGGGTGCGCTCGGGGCGCGGGCGGGCGGGCCGCTGCGCCGGCTCGGCGGGGGGCTCCGGCTGCTCCTGCGGGCCGGGGGGCTTGCCCAGACCGCGCAGGAACTTCTCGATCTCGTCGGCGCTTGCCTCGAACGGTGCCGCGCCCTCCCCGGCCCGGCCGGCCTGCTCGGCCAGCTTCTCCAGACCTTTGCGCACCAGGCTGATGAGGATGACGACTATGAAGATGAACACGATGACAAGGTCAGCATCCATGGCAATCACCTCGGTCGCAGCCAGGGCTCATACGAACCGCCCCACGTTGACGGCGTTGCAGTTCAGCATCAACGGAATCACGTTCTCGACGGCCCGGCTCATGTACAGGACCCGGCGCGCCTGGCGGACGCCGTGCACGGTGTCAGCCACCTTCTCGAACCAGGCCAACCCGCCCGGATGCCCCCGCTCGACCAGCGAGGACGCGCAGATGAGCTGGACCGACAGAGGCACGTCCTGGTCGCGGACGCTGGAGAAGACCAGCACTGCGCTCCACACGCGCGCCACAGCCAGGTAGCCGGCGCTCAGGTAGCACTCGGCGGACTCGCCCTCGCGCAGCATGGTCTGGAGCTGCTCGGCCGGTGCGGCTTCATTGGCTGCCGCGCGCAGGGCCAGGGCGGCGCAACGAGCCTCGGCGCTGTCCAGCTCCTCCGCCGGCGGCGGGTCGGACGTCTCCCCTCCCGCCGCCCGCACCGCCAGGGCCACGCACAGGGACTGCGGCTCCCGCAGGGCATCTCCCTCCAGGCTGTCCTCCAGCAGGCGGCGCACCGCTTCCTCCTGGGCGGCGGCCGCCAGGGACTGGGTCAGGCGCAGGCGTGGGCGGACGCGGGTAGCCGCCAGGGCGCGGCGCAGCACGGGCACGCCCCCCTCGCGGCCTGCACGGACCAGCGCCAGCGCCGCCTGGCCGACGGGTCCGGCGAACGCGTGCTCGTCGGCATTCCGCTCCGCGAGCACCTGCATCTGCTCCAGATCGGCGTCCTCGGGGGCGATCTCGGCCTGCGCCGCCAGCGCAGCCAGCCGAACGCCTTCGTCCTCGTCCTCCAGAAGCTCGTGCAGGAAACCATCGTTCGGCGTGCCGGCCACCGCCCGGCGGGCCCATTCGGCCTCCATCCAGGCGGTGCGTCGCAACCGGACCAGCCGTCGCACGGCGTCCCCGTGCTGCTCGGGCCCGCCCCAGTCCAGGCTCGGCCCGGCCGAGAGCGCCCTGGCCCAGTCCTCCAGCGACCCGCCCTCCTGCTCTCGTCCGATCAGGCGCAATGCACGCGCGGCGCGGCCCATGGCGCTCAGCGCGTATAGCAGGTCACGGGCCAGCCCATCGAGCACCGCGTCGGCCGCCGCCGTGGGCAGGGCTCCCTGCCCCGAGACCGCCCGGCCGACGGATTCGGCCTCCTCCTCAGCTACGCCGTAGCGTTCCAGCCACTCCTCGACGGCCTCGGCCCCCACCTCGCCCGCCACGGAGTAGGCCCCGGCATCGGCATCCCAGCGGATAGCATGCGCCCGGCGAGCCAGCTCACCGCGCCACTGGAGCACTTCCTCGGCCCCTTCGACGATGGCGCCCCCGTAGCGCGCCTCGCCCACGACCTGCGCTGCGTGCTCGGCGTCCTCCAGCAGCAACACGGAGGCATCCTCGCCCTCCATCAGCCTGTTGAGAGCGGCCAGCGTGGGCCGGACGGGGACCAGGCCGACGTGCTGCGCCGTCTCGCGGACGGCCTCGCAGGCAAGCTGCTGCACGCCGGGATCCGGGTCCTGGAACGCGTGCAGGAAGTGGCCGAAAAGCACCAGGCCCGCCGTGCGGGCGGACGTGAAAGTCACCGAGCGGGCCAGCTCGCGCCCGCGCTGCTTCGGGCCGCCGGGGTTGCCGATCAACGCCTCCGCCGCCCGCCGGCGCACCAGAGGGTCCTCGTGCTCCCGCAGCATGCGCACCAGGAAGCCGGCATCGTGCGTGTAGGCAAAGGAATCGGCCGCGCGGCTGCGCACGGCGCTGTCCCTGTCGTCCAGCGCCTGCTGCATGGCGTCCGAGTCGCCGATGTCCACCAGGGAGGACAGCTCGTTGAGGGCATGGACCTTCTCCGAAGACGACCCCTCGCGCAGGGCCTGCTCGAGCAGCTCGATGGCCTCCTCGGCCTCCCCCGGAGCGCCGGCCGGGCCGGCCTCGTGGCCGATGTCTCCCGCCTCCCACACTGTGCGGGCCCGCTCGCCGGCGACCTGCTCCTCCATCTCCTCGCTCAGCCAGTCCAGGTGCCGTTCGCGGCTGATGCCGCGGAGCATCTGGCCGGCCTCGCGGCTGACCTCGAAGCTGCGGTCCCGGGTGGCCTTCTCCAGCAGCTCCTCGACGTCGGCAGGGGGGTAGCGGTCGAGCATGAGCACAGCGTGGTGGCGCACCTCCGGCAGGGGATGGTCCAGCGCGCGGCGCAGGTGCTCCAGCAGGGCGCCCGAGCCGCTGCCCAGCGACGCCGCCAGCATGTCCAGCACGGTGGAGGCGACGCGGTAGCCGGTGTCCTCCAGAGCGGCGCCCATCAGCTCGACTGCCCGATCCGAGCCGATGGCGGCGAGTGAGAGGACCGCTTCCTGCCGGACCTCCTCGTCCGCATCGCCGACCAGCGCCTCCAGCGTGGGCAGCACCTCGGGGGAGTCCACGAAGGCCAGCGCCTGGGCGATCTGGCGACGCACCTGAACGTCGTCGTTCTCCGTCACGGCCCGGGCCAGGTCGCTGTCCGGGGCGGCGAGCTGCTCGACGACGGCGGCGCGCAGCCCGTGGGATGGCGTGCCGATGATGATGCCGAACGTGCCGGTGGCGCTGCGCCGGACCGTGTCCTCCTCGTCCGTGAGGGCCCGCGCCAGGTAGGAGGCCAGTTCGGGCTGCTGGAAGCTTTCCAACGCCTCAGCGGCGCGGCGCCGGATGGGGGCCTCGGCGTCGGCGAAGCACTCCTTCAGCAGGTCCACGCCGGCCGGCGTCCCGCTCAGGTCCACCAGCAGCTCCGTGGCGGCGCGTGCGGCCTCCGCGTCGCCGCTGTTAAGTGCGGCTCGCAGGATGGCGCGGGTAACGTCATCGGCGGCACCGGTGCTGGCCCCGACCACCGCCTGGCGCACGCGCGAGGAGGGCGCCTGGCGGAACGCCTGCGCGGCGGCGGCGTCCGGGTCGTCGGCGCCGGCTATCTTGTCCAGCGCCTGCCGGGCGACGCTCCGCAACTGCTCCTCGCTCAGTTCCCTGCGCCGGGCCATGGCTCCCTCCGCTTCCTGAGGCGGAGGCGGGCGGGATCAGCGCCCGCCCTCCTCTTCGCTGGCCTGGCCGCTGATGGACTGTCGCATGTCGGTGTCGGCCTGGATGTTCTTCAGGGCGTAGTAGTCCATGATGCCCAGGTTGCCCTCGCGGAATTCCTGGGCGATGGCCTTGGGGACTTCGGCCTCGGCCAGGACGACCTTCGCCCGGTTCTCGGCCACCAGCGCAGACATCTCCTGCTCGCGGGCCACCGCCATGGCGCGCCGTCGCTCGGCCAGGGCCTGGGCCACGCGCTTGTCGGCCTCTGCCTGGTCGGCCTGGAGCTTCGCCCCGATGTTCTCGCCCACGTCCACGTCGGCGATGTCAATGGA
>CAYFVS010000257.1:0-5465 GCA_964346565.1 uncultured candidatus Brocadiaceae bacterium
CCACGCTTCTGCGGTTTGCTCAGATCGCTCCGCTGCCGGTTAAGCGATTCTACCCGGTAGAGGTGGCTTCTTCAAGCGCCTGGGCGGCCTGGCCGGACTCCAGCCTGCTGACCTGGGACGCCTGGAACTCGGGGAACCCGGTGCCCGAGGGTATCAGGTGGCCCAGGATGACGTTCTCCTTCAGCCCCTCCAGTCGGTCCACCGCTCCGCCCAGGGCCGCCCGCGTGAGCACGCGGGTGGTGTTCTGGAAGCTGGCGGCGCTGATGAAGCTGTCGCTGGAGAGGGCTGCCTTGGTGATGCCCAGCACGACCGGTTCGGCCTCGGCCGGCTCCCCGTCCTGCTCGACCACCTGGACGTTGGTGTCGCGGAACTCGAACTTGTCCACCAACTGCTCGGGCAGGAAAGGCGTGTCGCCGGGCTCGTTGACCTTCACCCGCCGGGTCATCTGAGAGATGATCACCTCGAAGTGCTTGTCGTCAATGCTGGCATCCTGCGCGCGGTAGACGTTCTGTATCTCCTGGAGCATGTACTGGTGGAGGGCTTCCTCGCCGCTGATGCGCAGGATGTCCTCCAGGATCAGCGGGCCGTCCACCAGGGCCTGTCCGGCGGCGACGTGGTCGCCCCGGTGCACGCGCAGGTGCTTGCCGGCGGGGACGGTGTGCTCGGACTCGTAGCCCGTCTCGGGGTCTTCGACGCGGATGACGGTGCGCCCGCGCTTTCGCTCGATTTCGGTGACCATGCCGTCTATCTCGCTCATGACCGCGGGGGACTTGGGCGTGCGGGCTTCGAACAGCACGGTCACCCGCGGCAGACCGCCAGTGATGTCCTGGGTGCGCTGCACTTCTCGCAGGGTTCTGGCCAGCCGCGTTCCGGCGGCGATTTCCTGTCCGTCGTCGACTTCGACGATGGCCTTCTCGGGCACCGGGTAGAGGCTGAGGATGTTCCCCTCGGGGCCTTCGATCAGGATCTGGGGGTGCATGTCCCCCTTGTGTTCCATGATCACCTTGCGGGTGGTTCCGTGGGTCTCGTCCTTCTCCAGGCGCAGGGTCTTGCCCTCGACCATGTCCTCGTAGCGGACCGTTCCGTCCACTTCGGCCAGGATGGGGGTGTAGTGGGTGTCCCACTGTGCCAGCACCTGCTCGCCGGTGACCTCCTCGCCCTCCTGGACCAGAAGCTCCGCGCCGAGGGGCACGTTGTGGCGCTCCAGTTCTCGGTCCTTCTCGTCCAGGATGGCCAGCTCGCCCCGGCGGCTGATGGACACGTTCCGCCCCTCGGGGTCCGCAACCACCTCCAGGTCCTCGAAACGGACCTGTCCGGCCCTCTTGGCGGAGATCTCGCTCTCCTCGGTGCCGCCGATGGCGACGCCGCCGATGTGGAACGTGCGCATGGTCAACTGCGTGCCCGGCTCTCCGATGGATTGGGCGGCGATTATGCCCACCGTCAGTCCGGGTTCGGCCAGGGCCTTCGCCGACAGGTCCATGCCGTAGCACATGGCGCAGACGCCCCTGCGAGACTCGCACGTCAGCGGCGAGCGGACACGTATCTTCATCCGCTCATCGAACTCCTCCAGCCTGCGGGCGGTGTCCTCGGTGATCAGCTCGTTCTCCCGCACGATGGGCTCGTCGGTGACGGGGTGGATGAAGCTGTCCCGCGCCACCCGTCCGGTGATGATGTCGCGCAGGGGGACGGCGATCTTGTCCCCCCGCATGACCGGCCCCTTTGTGATGCCGTTGACCGTGCCGCAGTCCCGCTCGCTGATGATCACGTTCTGCGCCACGTCGGCCAGGCGGCGGGTCAGGTATCCGCTCTCGGCGGTCTTCAGAGCGGTGTCGGCCAGTCCCTTGCGGGCGCCGTGGGTCGAGCTGAAGTACTCCAGCACGTCCAGCCCCTCGCGGAAGTTGGCCTTGATGGGGGTTTCGATGATCTGGCCGCTGGGCTTGGCCATCAGTCCCCTCATGCCGGCGAGCTGGCTGACCTGCTGGGCCTTGCCGCGCGCGCCGGACTCCATCATCAGGAACACCGGGTTCAGGTAGGGCTCGCCCTCCCGCCGGTCGTTGGCCAGTTCGTTGAACATCTCCTCGGCCACGGTGTCGGTGGCGGCGCTCCACTCGTCAATGACGCGCTGGCGCCGCTCTATGTCGGTGATGGCTCCCTCCCGGTAGGCGCGGGAGATCTGGGCCACGACCGTCTCGGTCTGCTCCAGGATGTCGTCCTTCCTCGGCGGCAGGCGCAGGTCCTCCATGGCGAAGGATATGCCCGCCTCCGTGGCCGCGTGGAAGCCTATGTTCTTCATGTCGTCCAGCATCTGGACGGTCGCTTGACGGCCCAGCCGCTCATAGCAGTCATGGATGGCCCGGTTCAGGCCTTCGCTGGCGAGTTCGCAGTTGTAGAACGGCAGCCCGTCCGGCAGGGCGTCGTTCAGCACTATGCGGCCCACCGTCGTCTCCAGCATGCCCTCCGCCGGTTTAGGTGCTCCGTCGGGACGCTCCACGAGCTCCTCCACCCCATTCGGCCGCACCCTCACGCGCGTGTGGACCTGCACCCGGCCCTGCGCGTGGGCCATGTGGACCTCGCTCAGGTTGGAGAAGCGCCGGATCTGCTCCTGGTCCGTCCTGGGCTCGACCGTCAGGTAGTAGCAGCCCAGCACGATGTCATGGGAGGGGCCGATGATGGGCCGGCCGTCCTGAGGGGTGAACACGTTGTGTGGGGCCATCATGAGGGTCTTCGCCTCGATCTGGGCCTCCACGCTCAGGGGCAGGTGCACGGCCATCGCATCGCCGTCGAAGTCCGCGTTGAACCCTTTGCAGACCAGCGGGTGCAGCTTGATGGCGTTGCCCTCCACCAGGACCGGGTCGAACGCCTGGATGCCCATCCGGTGCAGGGTGGGGGCCCGGTTCAGCAGCACGGGGTGGTGTTCGGTCACCTCCTCCAGCACGTCCCACACCTCATCGGTGCGCCGCTCCAGTTCCTTCTTGGCGTTCTTCAGTGTGTCGGCGACGCCCTTCTCCTTCAGCTTGCGGATGATGAAGGGCTGGTAGAGTTCGAGAGCGATCTTCTTGGGCAGGCCGCACTGGTTCAGTTTCAGCTCCGGGCCGACCACGATGACGCTGCGGGCGGAGTAGTCCACGCGCTTGCCCAGCAGGTTCTCCCGGAACCGGCCCTGCTTGCCCTTTATCATGTCGGTCAGGGACTTCAGCGGCCGGCGGCTGCTGCCCATCACGGGGCGCTTGCAGCGGCTGTTGTCGAACAGCGAGTCCACCGACTGCTGCAGCATCCGCTTCTCGTTGCGGATGATCACGTCGGGGGCGTTCAGGTCCAGCAGCTTCCTGAGGCGGTTATTGCGGTTGATAATGCGGCGGTAGAGGTCGTTCAGGTCGCTGGAGGCGAAGTTGCCGCTGTCCAGCAGCACCAGGGGCCGCAGGTCCGGCGGGATGACGGGGATGACCTCCAGGACGATCCACTCCGGCTTGTTGTTGCTGTCCCGCAGAGCCTCGACCTCGGTGAGCTGCTTGATGATGCGCTTGCGCCGCTGCTTGGAAGTGCAGGTCTTCAGCTCGGCGCGCAGCTCGACGCTCAGTTGCTCCAGCTCCAGGTCCTGCAGGAACTTGCGCACAGCGTCCGCGCCCATTTTCGCCTCGAAGGCTCGCTCGCCGTACTCGCGCTGCGCGTCGCGGTATTCCTCCTCGGTGAGCAGTTGCCTGTACTCCAGCGGCGTGTCGCCCGGCTCGGTGACGGCGTAGCTCTGGAAGTAGATGATCCGCTGCAGGTCGGTGCTCTTCATCGCCAGCAGGTTGCCCAGCCGGCAGGGCATGCTCTTGAAGAACCATATGTGCACCACCGGCGCCGCCAGGCTGATGTGGCCCATGCGCCGCCGCCGCACGCGGCTGTGGGTGACCTTCACGCCACAGCGGTCGCACACTATCCCCTTGTGTTTCATGCCGCGGTACTTGCCGCAACTGCACTCCCAGTCGTTCTGCGGGCCGAAAATACGCTCGCAGAACAGCCCATCCCGCTCCGGCCGATAGGTGCGGTAGTTGATTGTCTCCGGCTCGGTGACCTCGCCGTATGACCAACTGCGCACGTCAGCGGGGGACGCCAGCGATATCCTGACAGCCTGGTACTCGTTGATACGATCGTAGCCGCTTTCCAGCATCTGTATTCAGCCTCCGGTCGGAGGGATGCGAAGCTCGTTGTCGGGTTGTTGAGTTGTCGCGCAACCGCGTCATCAACTCAGCAACTCAACGCCCCAGCAACATAGCGACCAACTACAGTCTTTCCTTTTCGAGCCGTATGTTCAGTCCCAGTCCTCGGATCTCATTGCACAGCACCTCGAAGGCCACGGGGATTCCGGCCTCCAGCACGTTTTCGCCCTTGACCATGGACTCGTATATCTTGGTGCGGCCCTCGATGTCGTCGCTCTTGACGGTGAGCAGCTCCTGCAGGATGTGCGCCGCGCCGTATGCCTCCAGGGCCCACACCTCCATCTCTCCGAACCGCTGTCCGCCGTAGCGAGCCTTGCCTCCCAGCGGCTGCTGAGTGATCAGGGAGTAGGGGCCGGTTGCCCGCGCATGGACCTTGTCGTCCACCAGGTGCCCGAGCTTCATCATGTACATGTAGCCCACGGTGACTCTCTGGTGGAAGGTTTGGCCCGTGCGGCCGTCGTAGAGGACGGTCTTGCCGTCCTCGGGGAGGCCGGCGGTCTGCAGGCACTCGCGGATCTCCTCCTCGGTTGCGCCGTCGAACGGCGGCGTAACTGCCTGGAAGCCCAGCGCGTTCGCAGCCCAACCCAGGTGGGTCTCCAGTATCTGGCCGACGTTCATGCGGCTGGGCACGCCCAGGGGGTTCAGCACCACGTCCACCGGCGTGCCGTCCTCCAGGAAGGGCATGTCCTCGACGGGCAGGATCTTGGCTATCACGCCCTTGTTGCCGTGCCGCCCGGCCATCTTGTCACCCACCGACAGCTTGCGCTTTGTGGCTATGTAGACCTTCACCATCTCCAGCACGCCGCTGGGCAGCTCGTCCCCGGTGGTGTAGTCCATCAGCCGACGGTCGCGCTGTTCTCGCAGCCGGTCCAGCTTCTCGGCGAACGGCGAGTATGTCTTCAGAAGCTTGGCGTTGGTCCGCGCGCCGCCGAAGTCCATCTGCCGGGGGCTGAACTCCTCGTAGAGCTCCACCACGGCCCTGTCGTCCATCTCGTCGGTCACCTCGATGACGCGCCCGCTGTGGGTGTCGGCCAGCGTGTGGCCGATGGCCTCCTCCATGGCCTCGACGGCCTGGCGGAACAGCTCGACGATCTGCCTGTTGAAGCTGTGGCGGATCTCCTCGACCTGGCCGTCCAGCTCCTCCCGCTCCTCGGCGGTCAGGTAGGAGCGCCGGCTGAACCGGCGCGTGGCCACCACGATGCCCTCGGTGCCGCTGGGCACGGTCAGGGAGTCGTTGCGCACGTCCTCGCCGGCCTTGCCGAA
>CAYFVS010000258.1:0-3455 GCA_964346565.1 uncultured candidatus Brocadiaceae bacterium
TCCGTGCCACGGCTCGGCGCAGCATGCGCAGATCGGCCTCCCGCTGCGGCAGTTGCTCGGGCCCGGCGCTCAGCGCCCAGAAGGAGCAATGATGGTCGAGGCTATTATCCTTCGTGCCGTTAGGAGTCACGCCCACGAGTGTCCCGTCGTCGCGTACCTCGGTGACGATTCCCCAGAGCATGAAGTCGCCGAGCCAGCCGCCGTCGGTGACCACCAGCTCGCCGTTCGCAAGCGCCTCACGCGCCTTCAGGCCGGCCTCGCGGGCTTTCTGCTCCCACGGCCAGTCATCTCGCCGTCCGTACTCGCGCGGCGAGAAACACCCGAGGGGCCGCACCTGGAGGCCCAGGGCATCGGCCACTAAGTCCAGGCACTGCCCTCGCCCCCGCATACGCCAGGTGACGCGACATGCCTCATCCGGCCTGATGTCAGGCGCGAAGCAGTTGGTGGAGAGGGCGTAGACGGTCTCGTAGTCCACGTCTTTCCCGAACGCCGCAGCGGCTGCCTGCATCGTGAGCGAGAACGAATCCTGCGGGTGGTGGCTCTGCTGCGCGAGTTCGTCGAGCTTCGCGTAGTTCGGCTCAGCCGCCTCGTCGCTCTTTCCTCCGCCGTCTTGCGCCAGTTGCTCGGCGCCGGTTTCCTCGCCTCCGGCAGCAGGCGCCGTGTCGGTTCTCTCGATCTGGCAGATGCGGCCGCCGGCGTTGTCAATGGCCCACAGGTGCTCACCGTCCCACGCGATGCCGCTGGTCCAGCCGAAGGGTCGCTCCGTCCAGTCGAGGAGCTTCCCCTCAGCGCCGCTCTTGATCATGGCCTCTGCGAAGTAGTCGGTGTGCCAGACGCCGTCGGCGGTGACCGCAAATGCGTTCGGACACGGGCCGGCCAGGTGCGGCTCCAGGCGCGGCCGGTCGTAGGCGTCGCCGCCTTCATAGGTTGACGGGTCGTCCGGATCCACCACGTTCCCGGGGAAGATCCACCCGTCGGCGACCCAGAGCCTGCCGTCCACCTCGGTGGCGCCCATGACCGTCTCCATGAACTCCAGCGGCACCTCGCGCTCGACCGCGCCCGTGCGCGGGTTGACCTTCAGCAGGCGCTTCCGCGGCTTGCCCTGGGTAACGGCGAGGGAACCGCCCCAGCGGCCCACGCCCGCCGCGCCGCCGTCCGGGAACGGCAGCCGGCGCACGACGGAGCCGTCTTCAGGACTGAGCGCGAGCAGGTGGCCGGACTCCCAGTCCACCACGTAGAGGGCGCCGTCCAGCCACGTCATGGTGCCCAGATTGCCCTTCGGCGCGGGGATGGAGCGCACAACCCGCCAGCTCGCCGGCAGCGGAGGCCGCTCGCGCAGCGACTCGAGCAGGCCATGCCGCTTCAGGCCCCCGAAGACGAACAGGCTCTTGTCGCCCCAGCCGCCGTCATCCCTCTGACTGCGGAGTATCAGGGGGACCTCCTTCGTCAGCAGTTCGCGCGCCTCGGGCCCCTCCACCTCCGACGCCAGCCGGACGAAGCCCCACGGATCCTTGAAGCTCCAGCAGCCTGCGGCGTTGACGTTGTCCGCTATGCGCTGGACCCAACGCCGCACCACCGGCTCGGTCTCGACCTGCGCCCGGCCGTGATAGAGGGTGATCAGGTGCTCGATGGGGGTCCACGGGCATCCTTCCGAGATGTCCCCCCACTCGTCCTCGGCGGCCAGGCAGCGTCGCAAGCCCCGGCGGGCGAACTCGCGGTACTCGCCCTCGCCGGCCAGTCCGAGCATGCAGAGCGCGCGGACGTCGTAGATACCGAGCGGATCTGCCTGGTTCGGCTTGTCCTTGCCCAGGATGGCTTCGACGGCCTTCTTCACCTCGGGCCGGTCCGCGGGGCAGCCCATCCGGGCCAGCCGGATCAACGCCTCCGACGTGAACTGGAGGCTGTGCTTGGGGTCGTCGCTCAGACGGCCGTCGGGGAGCTGAGCGGCCAGCACCTCATCCACCTCGGCCTCGATGAGTTCACTGTCGCCCTCGTGCGGTTGCCCGAAGACCAGTGTTCGCACCAGTGCTCCCTGGAGGGATCCGTCCGTCTCGACCCAGTCCATTGGGTCCTTCCGGAAGCCGTACTTCAGGTCCGTCGTCACGTCGTGCATTGCCTTCTTCTCCTCAGTGCCCCCAGGCGCTTTCCTGGCGGCGGTCGGCAGGCCGAACCCGGCGACGATCAGCAGCGCCGCCACCGAGACGACCGTCCAGCGGAGCGTCCGACCGCTGAGGCGTCCATGCACGATGCGGCGCACGCGGCCGCGCAGATTCGACTCGGCCGCCGCGAAGGTATTCACCAGCAGTTTGCGGGTCAGCCCGGCGCGCATCTCGGCCACGCGGGTCAGGCTGTCGGCGTAGGCGGCCGAGTCGCCGTAAGCCTCCACCACGGCGTAGTCACAGGCGGCTTCGGCCTCGCGGCGCATGGCCCATCCGCAGAGCCAGACCACCGGGTGGACGAACAGGACGACCTCCGCCAGGCGCTGCACCAGCAGGGCCAGATTGTCAAGCCGCCGTGCGTGGGCTGCCTCGTGGGCCAGAACCATCTCCACCTGCCGCATGGTACAGCGCTCATGCACCGACTGCGGCAGCAGCACGACGGGGCGCAATATGCCCGCCAGCACCGGCCCGTGCACCACGGAGGAGAGCGCCACGCGCGGTCCACGGCGCACGCCCAGCCGCTCCCCCGCCCGCGCCATCGCCTCCGGCAGCGGTCCTTCCGACTGGACCACCGCCGTGTGACGCAGGAAGCTCACGAACGCGAACCCGACCGTCAGGCGCAGCGCGAGCGCCGCCGCGCCGGCCGCCCAGACGAGGGCGACGGCCCCATAGGCGTCGAATCCGGCCCACCACGGCGGCTGCTCGACAGGGGCGGCGCTGAGGGGAGGTGGCGCTGCACGACGATACGGCAAGAGCGGACGCGTCGGGCGGGCCGGGGCTCTTTGCACTATGGCCGGACGTACGACCGGCGGCGCCTCGAGCTGCGGGGGCGTGAAGAACCAGTAGAGCGAAACCGGCGAGGCGACCAGAAACGTGACCACCGGCTTGGCCAGGACCAGGCACCAGAACAGGTGCCGCAGCCGTGGGGAACGCACGCGCAGCAGCTGGATGACTGCCAACACCACCGCGGCCAGGACGACCAGCTCCAGGCTGAGCCGCCCCAGGTGAGCCACCAGCCACCGGCCCAGGACGTTGGCAAGGTGCACCACGTCGCTCACGGCACTGCCCCCTCCTTTGCTACGCGCTCTCGCGCAGCCTTGCATCCACCTCCCGGCGGATGGCCCGGATCTCCTCCGGGTCCAGCTCCTGGCTGTCCAGCAACTGGCTGACCAGCGCGCAGGCGGAGCCGGCGAAGAACCGCTCCAGCACCTCGCGCAGAGGCCGGCGCGCGGCCTGCTCTCGGCTGACCAGGGGCGCGTAAACGTCCGCGCGCCCCTCCCTGCGGCTCTTCAGGTA
>CAYFVS010000259.1:0-4453 GCA_964346565.1 uncultured candidatus Brocadiaceae bacterium
GAGCGCGAGCGACCGCCCATGAAGAAGGGCGCCAAGACAGGGCTGGTAATCATCGGCGTGCTCTACGCCGTCACGGTGGGCACCATGGTAGCCAACTTCGTGATCGAGGCGGAGCCGCTGTATCCGGAGGACGTCGTCGCGGACATCCAGCAGAGCCTGAACCAGGTGCGCGAGCGGGCCCGGTCCACCGACCCCGAGCACATACGCTCCACCGAACTGACCGACAAGGAAGTGCGCCCGCTGCTGGACATGCTCGTCAAGAAGGGCTCCATCATCAACATCAACTACACGCTGATCATGCAGTGCCTGAACTTCGGCATCCTGCTGCTGATTCTCTATGGATTCCTCTGGGACCCTCTGCTCACGTTCCTGGACAAGCGGCGCCTGAGGGTGCGCGCGCGGCTGGAGGAGGCCGCCGAGAGCCGAGACCAGGCGCAGGAGCTGGTCAGGCAGCGCCAGCGGGAGCTGGCCGACCTGCGGGCAGAGCGGGGGGACATCATAGAGAAAGCGCGAGCCACAGCCGAACAACAACGGCAGGAGATCGTCGAGCGCGCAGGACGGGAGGCCGCCCTGACCGAAGAGCAGACGCGCGAGCGTCTGCGCGAGGAGTTCCGCCGGGCCCGCGTTGCCCTCCGCGAGGAGGTGGCCGACATCAGCACCCGGGTGGCCGCCCGGTTGCTTCAGCGGGAGATGCGGCCGGACGACCACCAGAGGATCATCGAGGAAATGGTCGAGGGGATGGACCTGGAGTCGGAGGAGCAGGGATGAAAGGCACCGTCCTGAGCCGGCGTTATGCCGAGGCCCTGGCCGACGTGGCCGAGCAGGAGGGCCTGCTGGAGCGGGCGCGCCGGGAGCTGAACGCCCTGGCGGAGGCTTTCCACGCCAGCGCGGAGTTCCGCGTGTTCGCCCGCGCCGCCCACATGAGCCGGGCCGAGAAGCAGCAGGCCGCCGGCAGGCTGGCCCGACGGCTGGGCCTGTGCCCACCGGTGCGCCGTCTGCTGAGCTACCTCGTCGAGAAAAAGCGGCTGCCCATCCTGGTTGACCTGGCGGCCAGCTACGCCGGCGAGGCGGACAGGCGGCTGGGCATGGCCGATGCCGTGCTGACCACCGCCGCGCCCCTGACCGACGGACAGCGGGAGCGCATCGTCGGCCGCCTGGAGAGCATCACGGGCAAGCAGATGCGGCTCGCCGAGCAGCGGGACGAGTCCCTCATCGCCGGCTTCCAGGTGCATCTGGACGGCTGGTTCTACGACGGAAGCCTGCGCGGACAGTTGAACCGAATCAGGGAGACGATCGCTCATGGCGGATGAAGCCTCCATACGACCCGAGGAAGTCAGCTCCGTCATCCGGGAGGCGCTGGAGAGCGAGCAGCGAAGGGCCGACTTCGAAAGCGTCGGCACGGTGCTGGAGGTGGGCGACGGCATCGCCCGCGTCTATGGGCTCAGCGAGTGCCGGGCCATGGAACTGGTCCAGCTGCCCAACAACGTGCTCGGCATTGCGATGAACCTGGAGGAGGACAACATCGGCTGCGTGCTGATGGGCGACGACGAGCTGATCCGGGAGGGCGACCGCGTCGAGCGCACCGGCAGGATAGCCAGCGTGCCCGTCGGCGCGGAACTGCTGGGCCGCGTGCTGGACCCCACCGGCCGGCCGCTGGACGGGCGCGGGCCCCTGGAGGTGGACACCTACCGGGAGGTCGAGCGCGTGGCGCCGGGCATAGTCAAGCGCCAGCCGGTCAAGGAGCCCCTCCATAGCGGCTACAAGATAGTGGACGCCCTCACCCCGATCGGCCGGGGCCAGCGCGAGCTGATAGTGGGCGACCGCCAGACCGGCAAGACCGCCCTGGTCGTGGACACGATCATCAACCAGCGGGACTGCGACGTCGTCTGCATCTACGTGGCCATCGGCCAGAAGATGGCCTCCATCGCCCGCACCGTCGAGGTGTTCCAGGAGGAGGGCGTCATGGACAAGACGGTGGTCATCGCCGCGCCGGCCACCTTCCCCGCCCCGCAGTGGTACCTGGCGCCCTACGCGGGCTGTGCCGTGGGCGAGGAGTTCATGGAGCGCGGCGGGCACGCGCTTGTGGCCTACGACGACCTGTCCAAGCACGCCGAAGCATACCGGGAGATCAGCCTGCTGCTGCGCCGGCCGCCGGGACGAGAGGCGTATCCGGGGGACATCTTCTACCTGCACAGCCGCCTGTTGGAACGCGCGATGAAGTCCAGCGACGGCAAGATATGCCCGAACTGCGGCAAGCTCACCCCGCTGCCCCCGGCCGAGGAGAACATCGAGGAGCTGGAGCCGGCCAAAGTCTGCGGACATTGCGGCGCCGACATCAGCGACCAGGAAGTGGTCAACGGCGGCTCGCTGACAGCCCTGCCGATCGTGGAGACGAAGGCCGGCGACATATCCACCTACATTCCCACGAACCTGATTTCCATCACCGACGGGCAGATATTCCTGGAGACCGACCTGTTCCACAAGATGGTCCGCCCGGCGATGAACGTGGGCACCAGCGTCTCCCGCGTGGGCAGCGCGGCCCAGATACCGGCGATGAAGTCCGTCGCCGGCGAGCTGAAGCTGTCCCTGGCCCAGTACCGGGAGATGGCGGCGTTCGCGGAGTTCGGCACCGAGCTGGACGAGGCCACCCAGCGGCAACTGGCCCGCGGAGAGCGGCTGACCGAGCTGCTCAAGCAGGACCAGTACGAGCCAATGCCCGTCCAATACCAGGTCATCGGCGTCTTCCTGGGCGTGGAGGAGCACCTGGCCGACGTGAACGTGGACGACGTCGGACGGTTCGAGGAGGAGTTCCACGCCTTCATGCGCAACGAGCACCCGGACATCCCGGAGCGCATAGCGGAGACCGGGAAGCTGGAGGACCAGACGCAGCGGAAGCTCGAAGGGGCCATCGAGGAGTTCAAGAGGAGCTTCGTTCCCGGCGAGGCAGGCGTCACCGGCGCCGCAACGCAGGAGGAAGGGGCGGGGGAGGCGGAGGAGCAGGAACAGCCGTCCCCCGAGGAGAACGAGAGCAAGAGCTAGGGCGAGATGCCGTCTTTCCGAGAAATCAAGAGCCGTATCGGCGGGGTGCGGAACATCCAGCAAATCACCCGCGCGATGAAGATGGTGGCGGCGGCGCGGCTGCGGCGCTCCGAGGACGCCATCCGCGCGCTGCGGCCCTACTCGTCCCGGCTGGACCACATGTGCGCGCGGTTCCTGCACGGGGCCATAGGCACCGAGCACCCGTTCTTCCAGCAGCGTGAGGTCCGCTCGGTCGGCGTGCTGAGCATCGCCAGCGACCGGGGCCTGTGCGGCGCCTACAACAACCGCGTGGTGGACGCAACGGTCCGCCTGTTGGCAGAGCGCCCCGGCACCGCGTGCCGGGCCATCGCCGTGGGCACGCGCGGCATCGTCGGCCTGCGGCGCGCCGGAGTGCCGCTGCACGAGACCTTCGAGGACGTTTTCAACCCGGTCCACTACGTGACGGCACAGGAGATACGCCAGCAGTTCACGCACCTGTTCCTGGGCGAGGAGGTGGATGAGGTCCGCGTTGTGTTCACCGAGTTCTTCAGCCCGCTGCAGCAGCATGTGGTCACACGCCGACTGATGCCCTGCCCCCCACGGGTCCACAGGCGGGAGATCCGGGAGCATCACGAGCGCAAGCTGCCCGCAGGGATGCACGCCGAGCCGGAGAGGATCGAGCGGGCCGAGGAGCTGGTTTACCTCTACGAACCGGACTACGAGACCATCTGCGACCGGCTGATCGAGCACAACCTGAGCGTGCAGATCTACCGGGCCCTGCTGGAGGCCCAGGCCAGCGAGCACGGCGCGCGCATGGTGGCCATGGACAACGCCACCGACAACGCCGAGGAGATGGTCGAGCAGCTTACGCTCCAGATGAACCGCCTGCGACAGGAAGGCATAACGCGGGAGATACTGGACGTTGTGGGCGGCGCCGAAGCCATGAGATAGAGCGCACTTGCGGGGTGAGCACATGCCCGACGAAGGGAAGGTCATCCAGGTCATCGGTCCGGTGGTGGACATCGAGTTCCCGCCGCAGGACCTGCCGGCCCTCTACAACGCCGTCCACATCGAGAAGGAAGACGGCCAGAGCCTGACCCTCGAGGTTGCCCAGCACCTGGGGGACAACGTGGTCCGCTGCGTGGCCATGGCGCCCACCGAAGGGCTCACCCGGGGCCAGCCGGCCTCCGACACCGGCCAGCCCATCACCGTGCCGGTCGGCGAGGCCACCCTGGGGCGCATCATGGACGTGGCCGGCAACCCCATTGACCAGCTCGGGCCCATCGAGGCTGAAGAGCAGTGGCCGATCCACCGGGACGCCCCCCGCCTGGAAGAGCAGTCGGTGGAGACGACGCTGTTCGAGACCGGGCTGAAGGTCATTGACTTCCTGATACCCTTCCCCAAGGGAGGGAAGATCGGGGCCATCGGCGGCGCC
>CAYFVS010000260.1:0-15651 GCA_964346565.1 uncultured candidatus Brocadiaceae bacterium
GGGGCGTGCGCGAGGCCGTTCTGCCCGGCAAGACCGGCGTTTTAGACCCCACCCACAGCCCGAAGGCCCTGGCGGAGGGCGTCCTGCAACTGGCGCGCCACCCGGAGCAGGCCCGCCGGATGGCCCGGCGGGGCCGGCGACGGGTCAAGGAGCAGTTCAACCCCGAGGTGCTCACCTCGCAGACCCTCGAGGTCTACCGTCGGGTGCTGGCCGACGAGGTCGGCCCGCAGGAGCCCATCGGCTTCCGCCCCGCGTAGCAGCTTCACACACCCACAAGCGTCTCGCCGGCCCGGTGCGCCAGGTACACCACGCACCGTTCGCAGCCCCGGTCCGTCCGGCAGCAGTCACGGTAGAGCTGGTGCAGCCCCTGCTGACGGCGTGCCGAGCCGACGACCGCCCGCGCCTGGTCGGCGTCCCCGAAGATGACCTGTTCCATGCGCCGGGTCACGGTGTTGTCCGGCCGGCGGGGCAGCCCCTGCCACACCGCGCGCAGGCGTCCCGCCAGGCTGGGGTCATTCTCCGCGTCGGCGTGGGCCAGCAGCATGGGCAGCAGGACGTTCACGACGATGGTCAGTGCCCGCTCCCGGCCGATCAAGGCGCGCGGCTTGTCCAGCCGCCGGCCCCCCAGTGTGTAGCGCCGCGACCAGTAGGGATGCTCCAACTCCAGGAAGGGATCCAGCAGGGCCCTGCGCATGGCTACGTCTTCCCGCTGGCGGGGAGCCGACTCGGCGCCGGCAAGCGCTCGGCGCAGATGCGCGAACAGCCCGTCCGGCAGATGGCGGGCGCAGAGGCGCGCGAGCGCGGCCAGACGGCGCGAGGGGTAGTTGACCGGCCGCGTCCCCTCGAAGCTCCAGTGGTCGGCCGAGAGGCGCGCCTCGGGCACGTCTTCGCCCAGGTTCTCCCAGGCCGCCAGCAGCTCCCGCCGGTAACCCGCCGTCTCCTCGTCCTCCCCCGCTTCGGGGGCCTCCGCAGCGACCAACCCGCCCGTGACCAGCAGCGCGGCCTCCAGCACCAGCGAGCGCTGCTCCGGCGGCGCGTCCGCCGGCATGATGCTGCGCAGGAACTCCACCGGCAGCAAGCCGGCCAACTGAAGAAACGGCATGCGGTTGTTCTTGTAGCCCAGGGCCTCCGCGATGCGCTCGTAGAGAAGCTGCTCCCGGGGGTGGTTCTCGTATAGCTCTGCGAAGGCCGTGGCCCGCCCCAGAATGCGGTGATCCCCGGCCGCGTCGAGCAGGCGGCCCAGCCACTGGGGCTGGAGCTCGCCCGAGCGCACCATCTGTCCGCAATACCTCCCCACGACCTGCGTCCACTGCTCGGCCGGCTGCTCGTCCTCCGGGCCCATCAGCTCCACCAGCTCCTCCAGGTCCTGCTGGATGAACCGGTTCAAGGTGAGCTGGGGCAGCCGAGAGCCGTCCTCGGCGACGGGGCCCTCGTCGTCGCGATCGTTCCACAGCGCCACGTGCAGGGCCACGTCGTTGTACTCAGGCTGGCGATGGTGGCCGTGGGCTTGCCACGCCGAGGCCAGCGTGTGCACCTCGACGTCGCCCACCACGCGTCCCTGCCTTTCCAGGACAAACTCCGCGCGCACGAAGTCCGGGCCGCCCTCCACGTTCCACCAGCCGGGGGACAGCACCTCGAGCCGCCGCCCGTCGTCGGTGCTCAGCCCGTCAGGGGGGTAGTGGCCTCCGAACCAGATGCAACGCACGATCTCCTCGGCCACGCTGCGGCCCGCCCGCCCGTAGCGGGCGGGCTGCTCGTTAAGGATGTCGGCGAAACGCTCGCGCAGTCGGCTGTAACCATCCCGGAAGCCGGCCTGCCGCCACAGATCGCCCGCCGCCATCCCGGCCTCTCCTGCGCTAAGCCCGTCCGAGGAACTCGCCGGTCCGTGTGTCCACCTGTATCCGCTCGCCCTGCTTGATGTGGCCCGGCACCTTCACCACCAGCCCCGTCTCCACCTCGGCGGGCTTGGTGACGGCGGTGGCCGTGTCCCCCCGGACGGCCGGCTGGGTCCTGGTCACCTCCAGCTTCACGCTGGGAGGCAGGGACAGGCCAACGGGCCGGCCCTGGTGCACCTGTATCTCCACCTCGGTATTGTAGGCCAGGTAGGGGAGGGCGTCGGCCACCAGGTCCTGGCCCAGGTGGACCTGCTCGCCGGTTCCAGGGTCCATGAACACGTAGCTGACGCCGTCCTCGTAGAGGTACTCCATGCGTCGGGTTTCGACGAAGGCCTTGTCCACCTCGTCGCTGCTGGCGAAGCGGTTGGTCTCGATGTGCCCGTCGTCCAGGCTCTGGAGCTTCATCTGGACGTAGGCGCCCTTCTTCCCGATGAAGGTCTGCTGCGTGTCAATGACCGTCCAGAGCTGCCCGCGCCAGTTGATCACGTTGCCCTTCTTAACCTGCACTGCGCGTGCCACGCCTGTGTCTCCGTGTAGTAGGGATGTGCATTGCAGAGCGAGACATCATAGTGCAAAGATGGCGTGCGCACAACTCGGCTCAAGGACACACCGGTCCCGGCTGCGCCGGCCGCCTCCGTCAACGCTCGTGTGGCGTGGTCCGGGCCGAATGCGCCCGCTCACGTGTCCATACATGGCCTCCAGAGCGTTTTGTTTCGTCAGAGACCTTAAGGCTTCCTTACGTCCCGGCAAAGCGAGATAAGCGCCGATGAGGGGCCCTGCGGATCGGTTTGTGATCCAGTGAGTCAGGTAACACAGGATACAGTATAGCCGTATAGGGCAAATTGTCAAGGGTCAGAAGGCCACGCCCCTCCAGCGAATGTGCCCTGGAGCCCCACGCCCGCCACACAGCCGCCGGGCAAGCCCGCCAGAGGCGGGCAAGCTCCGTGGTGGCTGACCTATCGCCACACCACCCACAGGAATGCGCCGGCCGCCACCACCGCCGCCAGGGTGAACGGCAGCCCGATTTTGACGAAGTCCAGGAAGCTGACCGACTCCCCCTCCGACTTCTGCAGCAGCCCGTAGGCCACGATGTTCGCCGACGCGCCGATGGGCGTGATGTTGCCCCCGAGGCACGCGCCGACCAGCAGGCCGAACGGCAGCAGCATGTTGCCCCCCAGGCCCATCTCGCTGCCCACCGTGTCCACCAGCGGAAGCATGGCGGCCAGATAGGGCACGTTGTCCACGAAGGCGCTGAAGACCACGCTGAAGCCCACCACCAGCAGGAACGCGCCCAGCACGCTGTCGCCGGTCAGCGCCGCTACGGCGCGGGAAGCCGTCCGGATGGCCCCGGTCTCGCTCAGCGCGTAAACGATGGTGAACACCCCCGCCAGGAAGAAGGTGGTGCTCCATTCGTAGGACTTCAGGATCCTCAGGGCATTGTCCCGGTCGTCGTGCCAGACCCAGCCCCAGCACACGGCGCCCGCCGCCATGCACACCGCCGCGCCGAACCACAGGAAGTCCGGGTCCACCCACGAGGCCGCGGCCAGCCCGGCGATCATCAGCGCCAGCACCGCTGTGGGGAACCAGCTCCGCGGCGGTTTGCGCTCCAGCGCCACCACCGGCTGGCGGTACCTGCGGAACATCAGCCACAGCACCGCGAAACTGGCCAGCGCGCCGACCTGGACCGCGAAGAATATGCTCAGCCGCCCCTGATACCAGAAGAAGTCGTTGAAGTTGAGCTGGTGGTGGGCGGCCAGGATCATGCTGGGCGGGTCGCCGATCAGGGTGGCTGTGCCCTGGAGGTTCGAGCAGACGGCGATGCCGATGATGAACGGCGCCGCCGAGACCTTCAGCTTCCGCGCCAGCGCCATGGCTATGGGCGCCACGATGAGCACCGTGGCCACGTTCTCGGCCACGGCGCTGATGGCGCTTGCGAAGGCGCAGACCGCCAGGATGGCCCAGCCTACGTTGGGACTCCTGTCAATCAGCAGGTCGGCGCACCAGGCGGGCACGCCGCTGTAGATGAACGCCTCGGCCACGATGAGCGTGCCGCAGAAGATGCCCATCACGTTCCAGTTGATGGCTGCCCAGCCGCCGGTCGGCGTGCGGCTGAACAGGTCGAGAAGCCCCACCACGGGCGGCCGGCTCAAAAAAAGCGGCACCACGACCAGCGCCCCGATGCCGATCCAGATCGCCTTGGCCCGGTGGGAGCGGCTCAGGATGAGCCACCCGTAAACCAGGGCGAACACAATCACGGTGAACGTCCTGGGGTCCATGGGCGCCTCGGAGGCGGGGGGATCTGCGCGGAGTGTACAGGGCGGCCCGCCCGGCGGTCAAACGCCCTGCCGGGGGCGGCGTGCCCTTCGGCGCCCCCCGCAGTGCTGGTATAATCGGCGCCGCTCAGGACACGCGCGCAGCGCAAGGGTTCTTTGGACCACACATCGGGGGCAGCGAGAATGCGGAAGTTCCCAGAAGGGTTCACGTGGGGCGCGGCGACCTCGTCGTACCAGGTGGAGGGGGGTTGGAACGCCGACGGAAAAGGGCCGAGTATTTGGGACGCCTACAGCCTGATACCGGGCACGGTGAAGGGCGGCGCAACGGGCCAGGTAGCCTGCGACCACTACCACCGTCTGGAAGAGGACGTGGCGTTGATGAAGGAGATGGGTCTGACGGCCTACCGGTTCTCTATCTGCTGGCCGCGCATCCTGCCCCGTGGAACCGGTGAGGTGAACGAGGGTGGCGTGCGCTTCTACGACCGCCTGATTGACCTGCTTACCGAGGCCGGGATAGAGCCGTGGCCCACGCTGTTCCACTGGGAGATGCCGCTTGCTTTGGAGATGAGATACGGCGGCTGGCTGCACCCGGAAGCGCCCGAGTGGTTCGCGCAATACGCGCGTGTCTGCTTCGAGCGATTCGGTGACCGCGTTCGCCATTGGGTCACGATAAACGAGCCTCATGCCTTCGCCATTTGCGGGTACAGGTGGGAGATACACGCTCCGGGAAGGGGAGTCGACGGGGCCATGGAGCCCTATGTGGTGGGCTATCACATGCTTCAGGCGCACGCACGAGCGGCGCAGATATACCGAAGGGACTTCCAGCCGCGGCAGCATGGTTCGCTCGGTCTGGCAGCCGTCTGCCACTGGGCCGAACCCCGGACCGACAGCGACGCCGACCGCGAGGCAGCCCGGCGCTCGCTGGATTTCAGTTTCGGATGGTTCACGCATCCTGTGGTCTACGGCGACTATCCCGACAGCATGCTCAGGATGATGGCCGGGAAGCTCCCGCAGTTCAGCCGTGAAGACAGGTCGCTGCTGAAGGGCTCCGCCGATTTCATAGGTCTGAACCACTACCATACCGTCCATGCCTACGCCCCGGGCGGGGACGATCAGGACGGCTATGCGGTCGCAGAGGCCAACATCATGGAGAGCAACAACATCGGCGAGCCGCAGTCGGTTGTCGGATGGACGTTCGTCCCGTGGGGCATGCGCAAGCTGCTGCTGTGGCTGCGGGACTTCTACGGCGACTTGCCAATCTACATCACTGAGAACGGCTACCCGGAGCCCGGCGGGCAGAGCCGGGAGGAAGCCATAGAGGACCAGCGCCGTGTCAGGCACTACAGGGAGTATCTGGATGCCTGCTGCGACGCCATTGCGGCGGGCGCGGACCTGAGGGGGTTCTTTGCCTGGACTTTGATGGACAACTTCGAATGGGACTACGGCTATACGGTCGCCTTCGGGGTGCATCACGTGGACTTCGAGACCGGGGAGCGCACGCCCAAAGCCTCTGCCCGCTTCCTGGCGCAGGTGATAGCCGACAACGGCCTGTGATCCGGGATGCGGAAATGCCGTCGAACCGTGAATGTACGGACACCTGTAAGTGGAGGCCATCTGACGGGGTGCACTGCGGCGGCCTGCGTGCGGTTGACTTGACCGGGCGGATGTAATAGGCTGATTGGGCAGGTGCGCGCGCAACCGGTGCCACCGAAGCGCCCTCTATACTGCCTGTCCCCTTCCCTGTCGCGGAACTGCCGTTCATGGACCTGGACGAACTGCGCAAGAAGATAGATGAGCTGGACGGCCGCATCGTGCGGCTGATCAACGAGCGGGCGGACGTGGCCAGGCAGATCGGCCGGCTGAAGGCGGGCAAGGACGGCCGTGTCTACATCCCCTCGCGACACGAGGAGGTCCTGCGCCGGGTGGCGGAGCTCAGCGAGGGCCCGCTGCCGGCGGACTGCCTCCAGGCGGTTTACCGCGAGATCATGAGCGGCTGCCTGGCACTGGAGAAGCCCGTCAAGGTCGCCTATCTGGGCCCGGAGGGTACGTTCACGCACAGCGCGGCGCGGGCCAACTTCGGCGAAAGCGTCCACTACGTGGCCGCCAGCACCATTGACGGCGTCTTCGGCGAGGTGGAGCGGGGCAGGGCGGAATACGGCGTGGTGCCCGTGGAGAACTCCACCGGCGGCGGCATCCACGAAACGCTCACCCGGTTCCTGGACAGCCCGCTGAAGGTCTGCGCGGAGATCGTCCACGATATCCATCACGCGCTGATGGCGGCCTGCGCGCCGGAGCAGATCGAGCGTATCTACAGCCGGGGGCAGGTCTTTGGCCAGACAAGACGCTGGCTCCAGACGCACATGCCCGGTCAGGAACTGGTCGAGGTGCAGAGCACCAGCACCGCTGCCGCCGAGGCGGCCCAGGACCCGGCCGGGGCGGCCATCGGGAACGCCAGCCTGGCCTCTGCGCACGGGCTGGACGTGCTGTTCGAGCACATCGAGGACTACTCACACAACGTGACGCGGTTCTTCGTGCTGGCCGACCACAGCAGCGAGCCCAGCGGCGACGACAAAACGGCCCTGCTGTGCAGCGTGCGGGACAAGGTGGGCGCACTGCACGACCTGCTGACGCCGTTCAAAGAGTATGCCATCAACATGACCAAGATCGAGTCGTTCCCCTCGCCCACGGCGGCGTGGCAGTACTATTTCTTCATTGATTTCCTGGGGCACCCGGAGGAGGAGAACACCCACCTGGCCCTGGAGCAGATGCGGGCGGAGTGCCTGTCGTTCAAGGTGCTGGGAGCCTTTCCCCGGTGCCGTGGCTGAGCGAGACCCCTGCGCGCTTGGGAACCCATCATGAGAGAGCTATTCGTTGCCGGCAACTGGAAGATGAACATGGACGGCCAGGGCAGCCGCGAGCTGGCCGCGGCGATCGGCGAGCAACTGTCCGGCCTGGAGGGCGTGCGTGTCGCCGTCTGCCCTCCGGCCGTGTACCTGAGCGCCGTGGTCGGAGTGCTGCATGAGACGCGGATCGGCGTCGGCGCGCAGAACATGCACAGCGAGCCCGCCGGCGCGTACACCGGAGAGATCTCCGGTCCCATGCTGGTGGACATTGGATGCCAGTTGGTCATCCTCGGACACTCCGAGCGCCGGCACGTGTTCGGCGAGGACGATGAGCTGATAGGCGCCAAGGTGGCCGGGGCGCTGGAGTGCGGCCTGGAGCCCATACTGTGCCTGGGTGAGAAGCTGGAGCAGCGCAAGGCCGGCTCCACCCGGCAGGTGGTCAGCACGCAGCTGCGGGCTGGCCTGGACGGCGTCTCCGCCGAACAAATGGCCGGCGTCACGCTGGCCTACGAGCCGGTCTGGGCGATCGGCACGGGCGAGACGGCCACCCCCGAGCAGGCCCAGGAGGTGCACGCCTTCCTGCGCGGCGAGCTGGCCGACATGTACGACCAGGAGGTCGCCGACGCGACCGTCATCCAGTACGGCGGCAGCGTCAAGCCGTACAACGCGGCGGACCTGATGGCCATGACGGACGTGGACGGCGCCCTGGTGGGCGGGGCCAGCCTGCGGGCGGAGACCTTCGTGCCCATCGTCCGGGCCGGACTCGACCTGTGAACCCCCAGCCAGGTGAACGCAGATGGATCCGGAGGAACTGAGAGGAAACGTCAAGAAGGGCCTGATCATCGCCGTCTTCTTCGGGCTGGCGCTGCTGTTCTATGCGCTGCGCTGGCAGACGGTGCTGGTGGCGTACCTGATAGTGGTCGCCGTTGTGTCCATGCTGGCTGTGCTGATCCAGAGCGGCCGCGGCGGGGGCCTCGCCTCGTCCCTGGGCGGCCTCGGCGCAGACTCGCTGCTGGGCGTTCGGTCCGCCAGCCCGGTGGCGAAGGCGACCTACGTGCTGCTGGCGCTGTTCATGTTCATCGCCATGCTGAACGCCCGGATGAGCATGATGAGCGAGGAGGCGGGTGGACTGCTGCAGCAGCGAGAGGCCGCCCCGCAGCCGGTCCTGCCTGAGCAGGAGGCCGGCGCTGAGCTGCCCCTCGGCCCTGCTCCCGTGGGCGCTCCGCAGGCGGAAGGCCAACCCGGCGCGCCCCCGGCAGCCCCCCCGGGCGCCGAGCAGACGCCGCAACCCGTCCCGGAGGGGGCCGAATGATCAGGAGCATGACCGGTTTCGGCACCGCCCAGAAGGCGTGCGACGACTGGCTGGTGCGGGTGGAAATGCGCAGCGTCAACCACCGCGACCTGCAGATGACCTTCCGCACGCCGGAGGCATTCCGCGCGAAAGAGGCTAAGCTGCAGAAGTCCATCGAGAGCCGGGTCCACAGGGGACACCTCTACTACTCCCTCACCTGTGAGCCGCACGCCGAGGGCGGCACGACCCTGGTGGACGAGCAACTGGTGGCGGGCTATCTGCAGGCGCTCAAGGGGCTGGCCGCCGCCGAGGAACTGCCCGTCCGCGTGGACCTGGCGTCGTTGCTGGCCCTGCCCGGCGCTCTGCGGCAGCTGGATCTGGACGAGGACCTGCGGGAGGCGCTGTGGGAGGAAGTTCAGGAGGTCACCGGGCTGGCACTGGAATCGTTGGTCGAGATGCGCAGCGCCGAGGGGCGGAACCTGGGCGCGCAGTTGCGGGAGCTCTGCGAGGAGATGGGCCGCCTGACAGACGCAATCGAGGAGGCCCAGGAGGGCTTTGTGCCCGCATACCGAGACCGGTTGAGGGAGCGGGTCAACCGCCTGTTGGACGGGATGGACGTGGAGCTGAACGAGGAGCCGCTTTGCCGCGAGGTGGCCATCTACGCGGACCGCTGCGACGTGAGCGAGGAGATAGCCCGCCTGCGCAGCCACCTGGAGCAGTTCGCCGACGCCCTGGCGGGCGATGATTCGGAGCCCGTGGGGCGGAAGATGGAGTTCATCGGCCAGGAGATGCTGCGGGAGGCCAGCACAATCGCCGCGAAGGTGCCCGCCGGCGAGCAAGTGCGGCAGGTCATCGAGCTGAAGACGGCCGTCGAACGGCTGCGGGAACAGGTGCGCAACGTCGAGTGAAAGGGCGGGAGTCGCCCCGGCGCCCCGCCACAGCGCCATGAGAGACACCGAAGAGGCCCGCGAGCTGGTCAACCCGCGGCAGCTCTTTGTAATCTCCGGCCCCAGCGGCGTGGGGAAGAACACCGTCGCCCGACGCCTCTGCGAGCAGGGACACGCCGTGCGGGCCGTCACCGCAACCACCCGCCGGCCCCGCCAGGGCGAGCTGGGCGGAGTGGACTACCACTTCGTCAGCGAGGAGACATTCCGGCAGTGGAGCGAGCAGGGGCGGCTCCTGGAGCACACCGAGTACGTGGATAACTGTTACGGCACTCCGGTCAGCTCGGTGAACCGGGCGGCGGAGTCGGGCCTGCCCGTCATCCTGACCATAGACGTGGACGGCGGCCTGCAGATCAAGCAGCACTGGCCGGAGGTGACACTCGTCTTCCTGGAGCCGCCCTCCGAGCAGGAGCTGCGGCGACGGCTGCAGGAACGTGGGCGTGACGTGGCGCGCAGCGTCGAACAACGGCTCCAACGCGCCCGTCAGGAGATGGAGTACAGGGACAGATACGACTTCCGGGTGACCAACGACGAAGTCCAGGAAACGGTCGAGGAGATCACCCGGATCATGGAACAGAGGTACTCGGCGGGCGAACACAGATGACTGCACACGGGGGTGAACCATGAGAGGAAGCGCAGAGGCGCGCGTAGAGGAGTTGAGCAGACGCTTGGGCGGCAGGTTCAGACTGACCACGCTCATCGAGAAGCAGGCCCAGCAGTATGTGCGTGGCGGTCGCGCCTTCATGCCCAGCGTGCGCAACCTGCATGAGCTGTTCGAGTACATATTGAGCGAGGTAGATGAGGGGCGCATCGGCCTGCTGCTGCCCGGTGAGGAGGAGGAGCTGGAGGCCGAGACCGCCGAGGAGGACTGAGCAGAAGCATGAAACACTGCGATGCGCTCGTCGTGCTCGTGGTGTCGGTGTCGTCAGCCCTCGTGCTGCTGTCCTCCGTGTCTCCGTGGTGTGCACAATCCGAAAGAGGAGACCGATGAGCGAACCGTCCGGCAGGAACATAATCCTGGGCGTCACGGGCAGCATAGCCGCCTACAAGGCTGCCTCCGTGCTGAGGGGCTTGATGCACCGGGGCCACGCTGTGCAGGTGGTCATGACACAGGCCGCGCAGCAGTTCATAACTCCAACCACGTTCCGCTCCCTCTCCGGGCGGCCGGTGGTGACCGACCTGTTCATCGAGGAAGGCCAGGCGGGCCTGCAGCACGTCGAGCTGGCCGACTGGGTCTGCGGCGAGCAGGGGGCCACCCGCGGCGTCCTGGCGGTGGTGCCGGCGACGGCTGATTTCGTCGGCAAAGCGGCCAACGGGATCGCCGACGAGATCCTCAGTTGCACCTGGATGGCCTGCGACTGCCCGAAGGTCGTCGCCGCCGCCATGAACAACCGCATGTGGAACAGCCCGCCGATGCAGGACAACTGGGAGTACCTCCGCCTGCAGACCGGCGTGCACTGCATAGACCCCGTCATGGGTGTCCTGGCCGACGGCAGAAGGGCCATGGGACACCTTGCTCCGGTCCACGACGTAGTGGACATGATACACTCGCTGGCCTCGGGGAGCCGGGTGGGCGATGAGTGAGACTCCGCAGGAGCACTGGCCCAGGTTGCTGGTGCGGCGCAAGCCGGGCTGCGAGGACCTGCCCCTGCCCCGCTACATGAGCCGGGGTGCCAGCGGCATGGACCTGCGCGCGGCCGTCGAGGGGAAGCTGGTCATCCCGCCGGGCGAGGTGCGGCTGGTGCCAACGGGCATCCACATCGCCGTTCCCCCGGGCTACGAGGCGCAGGTGCGCCCGCGCAGCGGCCTGGCTCTGAAGCACCGCGTCGCCGTCCTGAACAGCCCCGGCACGGTGGACAGCGACTACCGGGCTGAGGTGGGGGTCATACTGGTCAACCTCGGGGATGAGCCGTTCGCCGTCACCCGTGGCATGCGGATTGCCCAGATGATCATCGCCCGCGCGTGTCGGGCGGAGGTCGTCGAGGCAGAGGAGTTGGAGGACACGGAGCGCCAGCTTGGCGGGTTCGGCTCCACCGGCCTGCACTGATCCGGGCGCGGCGGCCTGTGGAGGAAGCTGCAGTAAGGGGAGGAGACCATGCGCCACGTTACTGCCAGCCCGTTCGCGATCCTCTGCTGGCCTGGATCGCCTTCCTCTTCCTCTACGTCTGGAGCGTCGCCTGGTCTTATGCGGACGCCGAGGCGCGCGGGAAGCCGGGCTGCCTGGTGGCCCTGCTTGTGGCGCTGTTGAGCTGGCCGCTCGGCCTCATCCTTTGGCTCGTCTTCCGACCGGAACCCCGCCTGCCGGATCGCTGAGTCCAACGCTACGGCCGGTTCCGGTTGCACGAGGGTTCCGGCCGGGCTAAGCTTCTTTCCTGCGCGCAGGTCCAACGGGCCTCTCGCGTTCACCTTCACTCAGGGGCGATCGTCGCATGGGCGAGAGCCTGACGTACAAGCTGATCAGGGACCATCTGGTCGAAGGAGAGCCCCGGCCGGGGGAGCCCATTGCGCTGCGCATTGACCAGACCTTGACCCAGGACGCCACCGGCACGGCCGCCTACTTGCAGTTCGAGACCCTGGGGGTGGCCCGCGTGCGCACGGAGCTGTCGGTCAGCTACGTGGACCACAACACGCTGCAGACGGGCTTTGAGAACGCGGACGACCACCGCTACCTGCAGAGCGTGGCGGCGCACTACGGCATCGTGTTCAGCCGGCCGGGCAACGGCATCTGCCACCAGGTGCACCTGGAGCGGTTCGGCGTGCCGGGCAAGACGCTGCTGGGCAGCGACAGCCATACGCCCACCGGCGGTGGGCTGGGGATGCTGGCCATCGGTTCGGGCGGCCAGGACGTGGCCTGCGCCATGGCAGGCATGCCGTTCGCCCTGACCGTGCCGGAGGTCGTCGAGGTCCGCCTGACCGGTCGGCTCCAGCCGTGGGTCAGCGCGAAGGACGTCATCCTGGAGCTTCTTCGCCGGCTCACCGTGAACGGCGGCGTGGGGAAGATGTTCGAGTACACGGGCCCCGGTGTTGAGACTCTGGCCGTCCCGGAGCGGGCCACCATCACCAACATGGGCACCGAGCTGGGGGCCACCAGCAGCGTGTTCCCATCCGATGAGGTGACCAGGCAGTGGCTGGCGACGCAGGGCCGGCCGGCGGACTTCCGGCCGCTGACAGCCGATGAGGACGCTCGATACGACGAGCTGATGGAGCTGGACCTGGGGCGGGTGGAGCCGCTGATAGCCCGTCCACACAGCCCGGACAACGTGGTGCCCGTCAGCGAGGAGGCCGGCACGCCGGTGGACCAGGTCTGCGTGGGCAGTTGCACCAACAGCTCCTACCGCGACCTGGCGCTGGCCGGGGCGATGCTGGTCGGCCGGCGCGTGCACCATGCGGTGAGCATGACGGTGAGCCCGGGCTCGCGCCGGGTGCTGGAGATGATTATTCACAGCAGCAGCCTGGGCGCCCTGGTGCGGGCCGGGGCGCGGGTGCTGGAGGTGGCCTGCGGGCCGTGCATCGGCATGGGCCAGGCGCCCCCGAGCGGGGCCGTGTCGCTACGCACGTTCAACCGCAACTTCGAGGGCCGCACCGGCACCGCGAATGCCGCGTGCTACCTGTGCAGCCCCGCCACGGCCGTCGCCTCCGCCCTGGCCGGCTGCATAACCGACCCCCGCGCGCTGGGCGAGCCCCCGGAGGTAGAGGAGATCGTCGAGTTCCCCCTGAATGACTCGGGGCTGATCTTCCCGCCGCCGGACGGCTCGGGCGTGGAGGTCATCCGCGGGCGGAACATCAAGCGGATACCCCTCCGTGAGGCCATGCCGGAGACGCTCGAAGGCGAGGTGCTGCTGAAGGTGGGCGACAACGTCACCACGGATCACATCATGCCCGCCGGCAGCAGGATACTGCCCCTGCGCTCGAACATCCCTGCCCTCAGCGAGCACGTGTTCGAGAGGGTGGACCCGATGTTCGCCCGGCGCGCGGCGGAGAAGGGCGGAGGCTTCGTGGTGGCCGGGGAGAACTACGGCCAGGGCTCCAGCCGCGAACACGCCGCGCTGGCACCCATGTACCTGGGCCTGAAGGCCGTGCTGGCCAGGAGCTTCGCCCGCATCCACAGGGCCAATCTGGTCAACTTCGGCATCGCCCCGCTGGTGTTCGAGGACGCGGCCGAGGCAGAGCGCATCGAGCAGGGAGACCGGTTCGTGATCCCCGACGTTCGCGCCGGCATCGCAGCAGGCACCCTCACCGTTCGCAACCTCAGCCAGGGGCGGGAGTTCCGCGTCCGTTGCGAGCTGAGCGACAAGGAGCGGGAGATTCTGCTCGCCGGCGGGCGGCTCAACCTGCTGTAACCGCACAGGAGTGCATTACGAACTCACGGAGTAGAAGACAACCCATGACGGACAAGCCGACGAAGCAGCCCAAGGTCCCCTCCTGGGGGGAGCGTGTCAAATATCGGTCCGGGCAGTTGCACGTGCCGGACCGGCCCATCATCCCGTTCATCGAAGGGGACGGCATCGGGCCCGACATCTGGCGCGCTACGCGCATGGTCACCGACGCCGCCGTGGAGCGGGCCTACGGGGGCGAGCGTCGCATCTGCTGGACGCAGATCTACGCCGGTGACCGCTCCATCGAGCTGTTCGACGAGTGGATCCCGGAGGAGACTTTCGAGGCGATACGCGAGTTCCGCGTGGCCATCAAGGGGCCGCTGACCACGCCCGTAGGGGGCGGGCGTCGCAGCGCCAACGTGACGCTGCGGCAGACGCTGGACCTCTATGCCTGCGTGCGGCCGGTCTTCTGGGTGCCCGGGGTGCCCTGCCCGGTCAAGGAGCCCCGCAAGCTGGACGTGGTCGTGTTCCGGGAGAACACCGAGGACGTGTACGCCGGCATCGAGTTCGAGGCCGGCACGCCGGAAGCCGAGAAGCTGGCATCCTTCCTGGCCACGGAGCTGGACAGCCCCATTCGCGAGGACTCGGGCATCGGCATAAAGCCCATCAGCCGCTTCGGCACGCAGCGGCTGATGCGGATGGCCATCCGCTACGCCATCGAGCATGACCGCCGGAGCGTCACCCTCATGCACAAGGGCAACATCATGAAGTTCACCGAGGGGGCGTTCAGGGACTGGGGCTACGAGGTGGCCGCCGCCGAGTTCGCGGACGTGACGCTCTCCGAGCAAGAGCTGTGGAATCGGTTCGAGGGCTGCCTGCCCGAGGGGTGCATACTGGTGAAGGACCGCATCGCCGACGCCATGTTCCAGCAGGTGCTGTTGCGGCCGGCGGAATACGACGTCATCGTCACCCCCAACCTCAACGGTGACTACATCTCCGACGCCCTGGCCGCCCAGGTGGGCGGGATCGGCATAGCCCCCGGGGCGAACATCGGGGACGGCAGGGCCCTGTTCGAGGCAACCCACGGCACCGCCCCCAAGTACACCGGCATGGACAAGGTCAACCCCAGCAGCCTGGTCCTGAGCGCCCGCATGATGCTGGACTACATGGGCTGGGACGAGGCGGCCGACCTGATCCTGACCGGACTGCGACACACCATCGCCCAGAAAACGGTCACCTATGACCTGGAGCGCCAAATGGAGGACGCCTACCTGGTGAAGTGCTCGGAGTTCGGCGAAGCCATCGTCGAGAACATGTGAGGGGCCCGCGCGCCGAACGGGAGAGGCACGATGGAGACGGTCAGCATAGGCGACCTGGAGGTCAGCCGGTTCATCCTGGGCTCCAACCCCTTCAGCGGGTTCGGCCACCAGGGCCACGAGGCAGATCACCGGATGGTCCACTACTACACCTGCGAGCGAATCAAGCAGGTCATGCGCGAAGCAGAGGGGCTGGGGATAAACACCATCATCGCCCGCGGCGATCACCATATGCTCCGGGTGCTGATCGAGTACTGGGACGAGGGCGGCACACTCCAGCTCATCGGGCAGACCTGCCCCGAGCTGGGGCCTCCGGGGGGGACCATCCGGAAGCTGGCCGACGTCGGCGCGCCGGCCTGCCACGTGCACGGCGGCTACGCCGACCATCTGATGGCCAACGACAGGATGGAGGAGCTCGTTCCGGCCGTCGAGCTGGCTCGGGAGCTGGGCCTGATCGTGGGCATGGCGGGCCACAGGCCCGAGACGCACCGTTGGGCGGCGGAGAACCTGAAGCTGGACTTCCACATGTGCGCCTACTACAGCCCCATCCCCCGTGACAGGGAGGCCGCCCATCGCGCCGGGCTGCGGGAGGTGTACCTGGAGGAAGACCGACAGGCGATGGTCGAACTCATCCAGGACCTGCCCGCCCCCGCCATCCACTACAAGGTGATGGCCGCCGGGCGAAACGACCCCGAGGAAGCATTCCGAACGGTGGCCAAGGCGCTCAGGCCCTCGGACGCCGTCTGCGTCGGCATCTACAACGAGGACAAGCC
>CAYFVS010000261.1:0-4707 GCA_964346565.1 uncultured candidatus Brocadiaceae bacterium
GCACACCCGGTAGGTCCCACTTGTTGACGACGCAGACCACCCGGCCGGCCGGCAGCGACCGGGCCGGCTGGAGCGCCCCATCCGGCAGCGGCTCCGAACCGTCCAGGACCAGCACGAGCAGGTGACAGGCGCCGAGCCGCCGCCGCGCGGCCTCCACTGCCTGCGCGTCCGCCCCGGCGGCGGCGTCGGTCACCCCGGCGGTGTCGGTGATGCGGAACTGCACCCCGTCCACCTCCACGTCCACGCCGACGGCGTCCCGCGTGGTGCCGGCGCGGCGGTGGACGATGGCGCGCGGCCCGCCGGCCAAACGGTTGAGCAGGCTGGACTTGCCGGCGTTCGGCGGCCCGGCGATGACCACGTGCACGCGCCCGTCGGCGGCCAGCTCGCCGCGCCCGCGGGCCGTCTCCCGCTCGACCTCCCGGCGCAGCTCCCGGCAGCGGGCGATGAACTCCTCCTCCGCCAGCAGCTCGATGCCGTGCGGGGCGAAGTCGAGCGCAGCTTCCACCTGCACGCGCAGCTCGGTGATGCGCTCCTGCAGGTCCGCGCAGCGCCGGCTGACCGCCCCTTGCAGCCGGGCGGCGGCGCCGGTCAGCTCCGCCTCCGTGCGGGCGTGGATGACGGCCAGGACGGCCTCCGCCTGGGACAGGTCAATGCGCCCGTTGAGGAACGCGCGGCGGGTGAACTCGCCCGGCTGCGCCAGCCGGACGGCGGCCTCTGCGTCGGCCAGCAGGTCGTCCAGCACCGTGTCCAACAGCGCGGGCGAGCCGGGCAGGTGGAACTCGACCACATCCTCGCGCGTGTAGCTGTGCGGGGCGCGCATCAGGTAGAGCAGCACTGGCACGCCGGCGCCGACCGACGGCAGCGCCAGCTCCCCGCGCGTGGCGCGGAAGGTACGCCGCCAGTCAGCGGCGGCGTCAGCCGGGCGGAAGCGCCGCTCCGCGCACGGAAGCGCGTCCGGGCCGCTCAGGCGCACGACGGCGCGCGGGGAGCGCCCGGCGGGCGTCGAGACGGCCACGATGGTGTCGGGACCAGACATCACCACGGAGACACGGAGGACACGGAGAACGGCAACGACAGGGCTGACTACAACGACACGACGAACGGCAGAAGACTAACCGCGGCGCTTCCGGGCCTGTGGCAGAAGCGCAGGACACTGCATCTCAGGCTTCCAGCCTGAGTTCCTCGTGTTCCAGCAGGAATCGCTCGGCCTCTGCGTTCCACAGTCCGTCGGTGGCCTCGGTGAGACGGGCCAGCTCGGCGAAGACCTCACGCAGCGGCCCTTCGGCCGTCTCGGCGCGCTCGGAGAACTCGCCGATGGGCGTCAGGGGCATGCTGATCTGTGTGTAGATAAGCTTCTTGCCCCCGTGGATCTCCTGCAGGCGCAGGATGGCCTCCGCCGCGGCGTCCAGGCCCCCGACGTGGGTGACCATGCCGGACGGGTCGAGCCGGCCCCGGCTCATCAGGTCGAGCGAGATGCGCATGTCCTCGGTGTTGCCGCCGCTGGTGCCCACGATGTGGTGCTCCTCGTAGTGGACGCCGTAGAAGTTGAAGCGGGCGGAGAAACCCTTCTGCGGCGGCCCCGCGAAGAAGTTCAGGCAGCCGTTGCGCCCCAGCACGGCGTCCGCCTGCTCGACGAGCGCCTCGCCGGGGCAGAACACGAACACGTCGTCCATCATCCGGCCGCCGGTGAACTCGCGCACGAAATCCAGCGCGGCGGCGGGCCCGCCCTCCAGCTCGGCCGGATTCAGGAAGGCCAGCTCGACGCCCTCCTCGGCCGCCTCCCGGGGCGGGAACATGCGGCGGGCGCGCGCGAGCCGCTCCGGGTCTATGTCGGTGACCAGCAACCGGCCGGGCCGCCGGGTGCCGTGCAGCGCGAAGTCAATGGCGCCCAGCCCCATCGGCCCGGCGGCGGCCAGCAGCGCGCAGTTGCCGCCCGCCCGGATGCCCATCTGGTGCTCGTAGGTGCCCGGCTGCCAGTGATACTGCGCCCGGAACGCGCCCACGATGCAGGACATGGGCTCGGCGAGCGACGCCTTGAAGAACGCATCCCCGCTGTAGGGCAGCAGGCAGTCCATCAGCATGACCTCGCGCGGGATGAGAACGTGAGTGGCGTTGCCGCCGATCCAGCGGTAGGAGTAGCCCGGGGCATCGGTGGAGCCCTCGTACATCAGCGCGGGCTGTATGGCGAACATCTGGCCCGGCTGGTAGCGGTCCGCCCACCGGCTGCCCACCTCGAGGAGGCGCCCGCTGAACTCGTGGCCCAGGATGGTGGGGTTGGTGGCCACGTCGTCGGGGACGCGCTTGTGCTCCGGCCCCTGCATGGCCGCCTTGTGGGAGGACATGCAGATGCTGTTGGTGACCACCTCGGCCAGGATTTCGTCCTCGGCCGGGGCGGGCAGCTCGAAGGTTTCCAGCCGGAGGTCTTCCTTGCCGTGTATCCGCAGCGCCGTGGTGCGCACGCGTCTCCTCCGCTGTCCTGGTTCCGCCACCGGCGGGTCACGATTATACAGCCCCCGGCGGGCGTGGCGAAGGGCAGACTTACTGGTCGGGCTCCTCCGCCAGGCGGAACACCAGCTCGGTGTGGCCCACGCGGATGACGTCGCCGGGGTAGAGCATGCAGTTGCTGACGCGGCGCCCGTTGTGGAGGGTTCCGTTGTGGCTGCCGCAGTCCCGCAGCCACCAGTAGCGTCCGTCGTACTCGACGCGACAGTGGCGTCGGCTGACGGTCTCGTCGGCCAGGGCCAGCTCGCAGCTCTCGTCGCGGCCTATGGTCAGTGACCCGCTGGTTGACAGGGGGCGGTGGGTGCCGACGTCCGGCCCGCCGGTGATCTCAAGATATGCGTTCATCCAGGGCGCGGTTCACTGACGGGGCGCGGATCAGCCTGTTTGGGGGCCGGCGGCCTTGTCGAGCGCTTCGAGCATCTCCTGGGGTGTATTGTAGCGCTCGTAGTCGGCCAGGGACTTCAGGACGATGTCGCAGATCGCCTGCGGGACGGCAGGGTTGATGGCGTTGGGGGAGTCGAACCTGCGGTCGAAGGCGCTGGAGGCCTTGTCGGCGGGCAGATGCCGGCCGAAGGGCGCCTCGGCGCAGAGCATGTAGTAAAGCGTCGCGCCCGCGCCGAACACGTCCGCCTTCTGGTCCGCCACCACGGGATAGGCGATCAACTCCGGCGCGGCGAACTCCGGGTCTACCCTCACGCTGCCGTCCATCACGCGGGTGACCTGCGCCTCCTGGCGGCCGGTCAGAGGCTTGACCAGGTCGAAGTCGGTCAGTTTGACTTCCAGCCCCTCGGCGATGATCACGTTGTCGGGCCGAACGGCGCGGAACACCAGGTCGTTCTCATAGGCGTGCTGGAGGGCGCTGAGCATCTGTCGCACGATCTTCACGGCGGTGTCAAGCTGGAGGGGCTCGCCCTTCTGCTCGACGATGTCGTGCAGGTTCCGTCCCGGCACGTACTCCATGGCCACGTAGAACCACTCGCCCTCCCGGCCGCCCTTCAGCACGCGCACGAAGTTCGGATGCTGCAGCGAAGCACTGTGCTTGGCGCCCCGGATGAACCGGTTCTTGTCCTCGATGGTCACTTCATCCAGGGGTTTGAGGAGCTTCACCGCCGCCGGCCGTCCTTTCTGGACGTCCCTGGCGTGGAAGATGACCGATGTGTCCCCGTTGAAGAATATCTCCCCCAGCTCGTATCCGGCCAGCTCCTCCCCTTCCAGGGCGGCGACGGCCTCGTATGCCTCCTGCTCCCTGTCGCTGGTGCCCAGCGCGTCCAGCTCCGGCAGGGCCGCCGGCTCAGGGACGGGGAAGACTACCCTCAACTGGTGCCCCCCCACCGTGACCGTGTCCCCGTCCTCCAGCTCCACCCTTTCCTCGATAAGTTCGCCGTTGACGCGGGTGCCGTTCTTGCTGTCCATGTCCTCGACGTATAGATGGCCGTCCACGTAGCTGAACTGGCAGTGACGCCGGGAGAGCTGGGGATCGGAGATCTGCATCTGGCAGAAGCCGCCTCGGCCCAGCCAGACGGCTTCCTCCTCCTCCGAGGGGGGCACTTCGTACTCGTAGTTGGCCTGTCGGCCGACTTCCACTCGGAGGCGGGGATTCATCACAAGCGGCCCCTTCCTGGTGCTGTCGAGCCCCAAACGGGCTTCAGTCCCCGGGGCGCTGCTGCTGGCAAGCAATGCGCAGGCCCCTGCGCAACTCCGTCATGACGTCCGCCATAGACTTATAACGCAACTCCCGGTCCTTTGCAACGCATTTCTGGACCACCCGCTCCAACTCCACGGGCAGTTCCGGGGCGACCTTCCGCAGCGGCAGCGGCTCAATGTTCAGATGGGTCAGCATGCGCCGCGTGGCATCGTTCTGGCGAGGGAACGGCCGCTGGAAGGTGAGTATCTCGAACACCGACACCCCGAAGGCGTAGATATCCGCCCGCGCGTCCACCTGCTGGTTACGCACCTGCTCGGGGGCCATGTAGCTGGCGGTGCCGGCGCGGGTCACCATCGCGCGGTCCATGGCGGCCACAGGGATGGTCAGGCCGAAGTCTATTATCTTCGGGGGGCCGTCCTTGGGGTACAGCACGTTCTTGGGGCAGAAGTCACGGTGGATCAGCCCCTGCTCATGGATGTAAGACAGGCCCTCCCCGACCTGCATGCAGACGTCAAACCGTGTCCGCCCCAGCCGGGGCGACTCCACCACAATCAGGGACT
>CAYFVS010000262.1:0-12469 GCA_964346565.1 uncultured candidatus Brocadiaceae bacterium
GGCGCCCAGTGTCCCGGCGGCCAGGGCAGTGCGCGGGTCATCGGGCTCCGAGATGGCCAGCGCCAGGATGGGGCGACGTTCGACGAGCGCCCGGCGTATGGCAAGCAGGGCATCGGCGGCTTCGTCGGCCAGGTCGGCCAGCAGGAGGGCAAATGGGCTGTCCTGAGCGATACGCAGGGCGGCAGCAGCATCCCCGGCCGCGGTCACACGTTCGTAGGATGTCGCCAGCGCCTGACGAATGAGCCGCCGGAGCTCGCCGTCATTGCTGAGGACGATGATAAGAGGATCGCGGCAAGCGGCCCCTGCGTCGTGAGACTTCCACCCCTCTGCTGGCACGGCTATACGGCTCCCGGTACTCGGATAGGTCCGCTGCCAGCCCACCTTACACACATGATGGTACGACGCACGAGCACTCCTGTCAAGGACACGCCGCCAGGCGGGCGATGTCATCGGCGGCGCCGGCGGCTGCGGCCGCCATGCGCGCTCAACAGGCGCTCCAGTCCCAGCAGGTCGTCTCCGCCGGGGGGCAGCTCACCCAGGTGCACGCCGCCAGTGTGCGCTGCTGCCCGTGTCCGCGCCCTGTGGGCCGTCAGTTCGGCTCCCAGCCGACGCACGGAGGCCGCCGCGGACCGACCGGCCTCCGGATCCACGCAGTCCAGGAGCAGACTGCCCGCGCCACGGTCCGGGCAGAAGCTGAGGAGCCGCACAGCCAGCAGGTCATGCTTCCGTGCCGCCGCTCCCAACATCCGCTGCACGTCCTCGTCCCAGGGCGGTGGCTGCCAGAGGAAATCGCTCAGCAGGAACACGGCCGCATGGCCGCGCAGGTTCAGCAGCCGGCGCAGCAGCGGGCGCGGGTCGGTAGTTGACGCCTCCGTCTCGGTCTCCAGGCATCGCCGCACCAGGTCCAGCGCGTGGTTCCGTCCCCGTGTGGCCGGGACGATGTCCACCACCTGATCGGCGAACAGAACGGCGCCGCTGCGGTCTCCTGCCCGGGCGGCCGACAGCGCCAGTGCGGTGAGCAGCAGCAAGGCGCGCTCGCGGGCGCCCGTTGCCATCGAGGGGCTCACGTCAAGCGCCACCAGCACGCGAAGCTCCCGCTCCTCGACGTAGCGGCGGACGAAAGGACGCCCCCGCCGGGCGGTGACCAGCCAGTCTATGCGCTGCACATCGTGATCCGACGCGTAGGGGACGAGCCCTTCGAACTCGAGCCCCGGCCCGCGAAAGGCGCTCCGGTAGCGCCCCGCCAGGCGGGTTCGCACCCGCCGCGCCACCCGCACGCGGAGCCGCCGGGCGCGTCGGACAAGCTCGGCCAGGTGTTCATCGAGTCCCAGTGTCCAGCTCCTCCACGGCCGGGAGCGCGCTCAAGTCGGGCCGGATCTCCACAACCACGGCCTCGGGTCGGCACATGAAACGGAACGGCGTCGAGGGGGCCGTGCCCAGGCCGGAATTGACCACGGCGATGGCAGAGCCGCAGCGGAACGCGCCGCGCGCGGCCCGTCGGGGCAGCCGGCTCCGCGTGACCAGCGCGCCAAGCAGCGGGAGGCGGACCTGTCCGCCGTGGGTGTGGCCGAACAAGGCGAGGTCCGCCCCCCGCCGCGCGGCTTCCGGCAGCACGTCCGGGCTGTGGGCGAACACGACGGTCGCCGTCTCCGCCTCCAACCCGTCCCACGCGCGCTCGAAGTCCGGCCGGGAAAGATATGCGTCGCTCAGGCCCACCAGCGCGAACCGTCCCGCCCTGTTGTCGTCGACGAAAGCGTGTCCGTCGCACAGCACCGTGACCCCGGCCAGTTCCAGCGCTTCGACCACGCGGTCGGCGGGGTTCCGGCGGCAGGACCTCCCTGGCCGCGTGCCTGTCAGCAGGTGCCAGTAGGTCGCCAGCGCGCCCACGTGCAGGTGGTCGTGGCCGCCCAGAACGGCGAAGCTGCCCAGCCGCGGCTGGAACAGTTCCGCCGCCTTCCGCACTGCGGGCAGGCCGCGCGGCCCGTGGATCAGGTCGCCGGTGAACAGAACAAGGTCGTACTGCCCTTCTCGCGCCAGCCAACGCAGGAACCGCAGCTTCGCCTTGTCGCGGCCGTGGAGGTGGAGGTCCGTCAGGTGCAGTATCCGCAGGGGAGGCAGGCCCACGCTCTCTGCGGGGAGGCCGACGCGGCGGACGCGGAACCATCGCGGCTCTATCAGGACGCACCATGCCGCCAGCAGGGCGGCCGCCCCGGCGGCTGGAATCAGGTAGGCAACCAGGGGCATGGGGAAGTGGGCTCCGGCGCTGACACGACAGCACGTGTGGGTTAGAATAAGAGCAGCCAGTCTACCGCCCCACGAGTGGCCGGTCAACGCGCCCGGGAGAGCACATGTTGCTGAAGCTTGTACTGCTGCTCACGGTGGTGCCCCTGCTGGAGCTTCTGTTGCTGGTGCGCCTGACGCCGCTGTGGGGCGGCTTCACCGTCACCGTCGCGGTGATCGTGGGCACGGGGCTGGTGGGCGCCGTGCTGGCGCGGCTGGAGGGGTTGCGGGTCATCGGCCGCATGCAGGAGGAGATGCGCTCTGGTCGCCTGCCCACCGACAGCCTCCTGGACGGGGTGATGATACTGGTGGCCGCCGCGCTGCTGGTGACGCCCGGCCTGATAACCGACACGGTGGGCTTCCTGCTGCTGATACCGGCCACCAGGGGTGTGGCCCGGGAGATGGTCAAGGCATGGATCCGGCGCAAGATCCGGTCTGGTGAAGTGCGGATGTACCACCAGGAAGGCTTCCGGCCCATTGACGAGGAGCCCCCGGAGGGCTATCCGCCGATTGAGGGCGAGGAGTAGGGAAGTCCGGGTTCTGAAGTGTCGGGTCTGAAGCACGGCTCGCGGGGGTCGGTTCCTCTGGTTTGCCTCTCACGATTCTGCATCCATCATCCCTCTGCGCACGTTCTGCCGGCGGATCTCCACGGCCCGGGCGTGTCCCTCCAGTCCCTCAGCTCGCGCCAGCACAGCGACTTCGGACGCATCTTCGGTCAGAGCGCCGCTCTCGTAGCTGATGAGGCTGGAGCGTTTCAGGAAGTTGTTCGCGCTCAGCCCGCTGGAGAACCGCGCCGTGCGGCTGGTCGGCAGCACGTGTGACGGGCCGGCCACATAGTCGCCCACTGACTCCGGCGTCCACGGGCCCAGGAAGATGGCGCCGGCGTGCCTCACGTCCGCTGCGACTCCCTGGGGGTCCTCGGTGGCGATCTCCAGATGCTCCGGGGCCAGCTCGTTGGTCAGCTCGACGCATTCCGCCAGCGATCCGGCGACGATGAGCGCTCCGTACGACTCCAGGCAGGTCCGCGTGGCATCGGAGCCGGGCAGCGAGCCGAGCTGGCCCTCGAGTGACGCCCGCACCGCTCGGGCGAGGTCTTCCTCCGGCGTCAGCAAGACGGCGGAGCCGGGGTTGTGCTCCGCCTGGGCTATCAGGTCGGCGGCTATCCACTGCGGATTGGCCGTCCCGTCCGCGATGACGATGACCTCGCTCGGCCCGGGCAGCATCTCGATGCCCACCTGCCCGTAGACCTCCTTCTTCGCCAGGGTGACGTAGATGTTCCCCGGCCCGGCGACGAAGTCCACCGGGGGGATGCTCTCCGTCCCGTAGGCCAGGGCTGCGACCGCCTGCACGCCGCCGATGCGATAGACCTCGTCCACTCCGGCGATCTGGGCTGCCGCCAGCCGATCGTCACTTACGGTGCCGTCGGGGCGAGGGGCCGTCATCATGGCCAGGCGCCCCACGCCGGCCACCCGCGCAGGCACGGCGGCCATGAGTACCGTCGAGGCAAGCGACGCGGCGGCGCCCGGCACGCAGATGCCGGCCGAATCCATCGGCCTGTAGCGGATGCTCATGCTCCTTCCGCCGACCTCAAGCGGCGGTGGATCGCTCAGCAGGATGGACTCCTGGAACCGGCGGACACGCTCCGCCGCCAGTTCCAGCGCCCGGACCAGCTCCGCCGGGCAGCGCGCGCGGGCGCGGGAGACCTCCTCGGCGGGCACCCGCATCTGCGCCGCGTTAAGGGAGCAACCGTCCAGCCGCTCCGTGTGCTCCAGCACGGCGGCGTCACCCCGCTCGCGGACATCCGCCATGATCCGGCGGACGGCCTCCAGGGGCGGTTCGCCGCTCTCCCCGGCACGCCGCAGCCCCTCCTCCAGGCTCAGGCGGGCTTTCAGCTCCTCGAGTCGTTCGCGACACTGCGGCTCCCTCGTGTGCCATAGGGGCATGGTCATGGCGTGATCCTCGACGTGTGCGGGATGGGCGAAGGGTGCGGGCGGGTCCGCTCAGCCGGCCAGATCCTCTGAGTCCTCCTCGGTCTGTTCCTCCTCGGAGGCGGCCGTCAGGGCCTGCTCTCCCTCGTCGAGGCCCGCCTTGAACTCGTGGACGCTCTTGCCCAGGGAGCGCATCACAGAGGGCAGGCGCGACCCGAAGATGAGCAGGGCGACGATCAGGACGACGATCCACTCCGTGTTACCGGGCATGAAGGCCAGCATCGGACTCCTCCCCCCGCGGACTGAACTCGTTGTGCTCGCCGAGACCTGATTATACGCCCCGCCCGCTGCTAATGCAAAACGTCGGCGGCGCACGCAAGGCGGCGGTTTGAATCCGGACCATCCCCCGGATAACCTGGGAAACCTGCCCGGGAGGTGCTGAACCATGTCGCTGTCCGCAGCGGAGATCGAGAGCATCGTGCGCGACCTGGCCCCCCGGCTGCAGGGCGGGCGGATTGAGCGCATAGACCAGCCGCAGCCGCAGGAGCTGGTGCTGACGATACGCAACGGGCCGGGGCTCTACTGGCTGCTGATCTCGGCCCATCCTCGGTTCAGTCGTCTGCACCTGCTGCCGCGCCGCCCCGAGCAGGGCGAGCCGGCGGCCGGCTTCTGCAACGTGGCGCGTCAGCACCTGACCGGCGCGCCGGTCGAGCAACTGCGGCAGGTCCCCCGCGACCGGGTGGTCGTGCTGGAATCCTCGGAGCATGACCGGCTCAGACGCGCCCACCGCGTGGCCCTGGTGGCCGAGCTGACAGGAGTGGGCAGCAACCTGCTGCTGCTGGATGAGTCGGAACGCGTGCTGGGTTCGCTGCATCGAGAGGACTCCACGCGCAGGAGCATCTACCCCGGCGCGGAGTACGTGCCGCTGCAGCCGCCGGCCGAACTGCCGCCGGTGGCCCTGGAGAACCGGTTCGAAGGGGCCGCCGACCCCGATGACCCGCTGGCACTGAGCCGCGCCGTCCACGCCCACTACGCACCCAGAGTAGCGGAGCAGGAACTGCGGCAGGCCAGGGAGGATCTGCTCCAGGCCCTGCGGCGGGAAGCGGACAGGCACGAGCGGCGCCTTGGGCACGTCTGCGGCGAGCTGGAGCGTGCTGCGAAGGCGGAATCCTGGCGTAGGAAAGGGGAGCTGCTCAAGCTTGCCCTCCCGCGCATCGAGCGGGGGCAGGCGCAGGTCAAGGTCGAGGACGTGTTCGAGCCTGACCGGCCGGAAGTCACCATCGAGCTGAACCCGGCGCTGTCCCCGACGGCGAACCTGGAGCAGATGTTCGAGAAGTACAGGAAGGCGCTCGCGGGCCGCGAGGAGCTCCAGCGCAGGGCGGCGAGGACGCGGGCCACCCTTGAGCGGCTGGAGGGGCTGCGCCGCGACGCTGAGGGAGCTGAGTCACCCGAGCGGGTGGCCGAGCTTCGCACCAGGGCCCGCTCAGCCGGCCTGCTGAGGCCGCCGCGCAAGCACCCCGAAAGGGCAGGGCGGCCGAAGGGGCCGCGGCGCTTCGTCTCAGCCGACGGGCTGGAGATACTGGTGGCCCGGGATCAGAGGCAGAACGAGCGGCTGACCTTTGTCCTGGCCAACGGCAACGACTACTGGCTTCACGTGCGCGGCTGGCCCGGTCCGCACGTTGTTCTGCGCCACGCGCCGGACGGCGGCGCGCCGCAGGAGAGCCTGCTGGACGCGGCGCACCTTGCCGTGCGGTTCAGCAAGATCCGCGACACCGACTACGCGGAAGTGGCGTACACCCAGTGCAAGCACGTCCGGCGGCTCAAAGGCGCCCCTACCGGCAAGGTCAGCTACGCCAATGAGTCCACACTCCAGGTGCGCATTGAGCCGGGTCGGCTCGAGCGATTGCTTTCCAGCGACGGGGTGGAGTAGGCCGCTGAGCTCCAGAACGCGGGGCGCTCTTTGCGCAGGCCGGCGCTCGGTTTAAGATGCTGACGGAAAACGACAACCGCACGGGGAGAGAACCATGCGAACCGACGGCAGGATGCCCGACGAAGTCCGGCCCATCACCATCCAGCGCGGCTACTCCTGCTACGCCGAGGGCTCGGTCCTGATAGAGATGGGCCGCACAAGGGTCATCTGCACCGCCATGGTCCAGGACGGAGTGCCCAGGCACTGCCTGGACCAGCAGATGGGCTGGTTGACGGCCGAGTACTGCATGTTGCCCAGCGCCAATCCGCAGCGGCGCAGCCTGCACGGCTATCCCCGCGGCCGCACTCAGGAGATACAGCGCATGATAGGCCGCGTGCTGCGTTCGACTGTGGACATGCACGGGTTCCCGGGCAGGACAATATGGATAGACTGCAACGTGGTCCAGGCGGACGGCGGCACGCGGACTGCTTCAGTAACCGGCGGGTTCGTGGCCCTGGTGGACGCGTTGTGGGTGCTGCGTGAGGGGGAGAAGATCGACTGCCTGCCCCTGTTGCGCGGGGTTGCCGGCCTGAGCGTGGGAGTGGTGGACGGGCGTGTGCTGGTGGACCTGTGCGCGGACGAAGACCGGGACGCGTCGGTCGACATGAACGTCGCCATGACCCACGACGGCCGGTTCGTCGAGGTGCAGGGCACCGCCGAAGGGGAGCCGTTCGACGCCGAACAGCACGCCGAGATGCTGTCCCTGGTGCAGGGGGGCATCGGTCGGGTCGTCGAAGCGCAGGTCTGCGTGCTGGGTGACCGCCTGTCTCTGTGAATGGGGCGGTGCCGTGAGCTTACCGCGGTGGCAGAGCGTGCCTGTGCTGTCGGGCAGGACGGCCCGGTGCCTGTTGGAGGGCGAACCCGGGCCGCTGGAGGTCTCCCTGGACCTGGGCCGCACCCGGTCCGTCGTGCAGGTTGGCCGGGATGAACTGACCTTGCCGGACGGGCAGCGGCTGGCGAAGGGCCGACTGGCGGAGGAGTTCTCCGAGCCGGAGGACTGCATCGAGGTCCGCGACGGCCGCCCGCGCAAGGTCTACCTCTATGACCGGGAGCGGCACAGCTACTACAAGCTGTTCCAGTCCCACCCGGACCGACCGCCCACCATCCTGATCAACGGGGCGACGATGCACCCTGTATCCGGGGCGGACCCGTGGGAGGGCACCGAGCGAATGGTGGAGCAGGTGCCGAGATGCCGGGGAGAGTGCCTGGACACCTGTTGTGGGCTGGGCTACAGCGTCCAGATGCTGTTGGGGCGGGGCTTCAACCGCGTGACGACCTGCGAGGTGGACCCGAACGTCCTGGACGTGGCGGCGGTCAACCCGTGGTCGGAGAAGCTGTTCACCTCGGAGCGGGTCGAGTTGCTGCACGCGGACCTGCGCGACGTGGTGGCGGAGGCGGCGGAAGGCCGGTTCGCATGCATCTTCCACGATCCGCCGACGGTCCACCAGGCGGGGGAGCTGTATGCGGGAACGCTCTACGAGGAGTTCCGCCGCGCGTTGACCCGGCGCGGGATACTGTACCATTACGTCGGCGCGCCCGGGGGACGGCGAGGGCAGGACTACGCTCGTGGAGTGCTGCGCCGCCTCCAGGAGGCGGGGTTCAGCCGCGTGCGGAGGGTGACCGGCGGCGTGCTCGCCCGCAAGCGTCCAACGACATAACAGGATAGACAGGGCATTCAGGATGAAGAGAACTAGGTGATCCCCGCCGCCTTCCGTCGTCTCATCCTACCCGCCGTCTTCACCTGATACTGGCGCTCCGTACTTCAGGCTTCATCCTACATATCCTGTACATCCTGTTACTCAGGCTGCTGTCGTTTGTTCAACGCGTCGGCCAGGGTGGTGGTGGCCAGGTAGTGCAACCGGCGGGCTTCGGCCTGTTCCCACAGGTGGTTAACCAGTCTATCGTAGCCCGTCTCGCCCGGCCCTTCCGCCGGTCGTATGGGCTGCACGGCGTCCAGCACCTGGGCCAGCGTGATGCGCTCCGGCGGTCGGGTCAGGCGGTAGCCCCCTTTCGAGCCCCGCCGGCTGCTGATCAGGGCGGCCTGCTTGAGCTGAATGAGGATGTGCACCAGGTAGTTGTCGGGCACGCCCGTCTCGGCCGCGATGGCCTTCAGCTTGACGTTCGCCCCTTCGTCGTGGCAGGCGGCCAGGTGCAGGGCCGCCGCCAGTGCGTAGCGCAGCTTGGCCTTCAGGCGTGCCATCGCGTTGTTTCACAGAGGCAGTAAGCCGACGCCGTCCGTGCGGAAAGAACGCCCCGACCGGAGAGCCCATCCCGCGTGCACCGCTTCCGCCTACCGGCGCACCTTGTGGCTCAGGGACTCCTCGGTCTGCTTGTCGAAGATGTGGACCTTCCGCATATCGAAGGCCACTTCGATGATGTCGTTGACCGCGGGGGCGCTGCGGGAGTCGAACTTGGCCACGATGTCCGGGCTCTCCTCGCTGCGGCGCAGGTAGACCAGCGTCTCAGCGCCGAGCGGCTCCACGACCTCCGCGCGGATCTGCTTCACGTTCTCGGGTGAGATGTCCTCGACGAAGCGGCTGTCGTGGATGTCCTCCGGCCGGATGCCGAACACCACGTCCCGCCCGGAGTGCGAGCGCACGGCATCCGCCAGCTCGTCGGTCAGCGCGAACTCATAGTCCTGTGAGATGAACCTGACCGCGCCGTTCGATTCCTGCAGCGTGCCTTCCAGGAAGTTCATCGGCGGGCTGCCGATGAAGCCGGCGACGAACTGATTGACCGGATGGTCGTAGAGCTGAATGGGCGTGTCCACCTGCTGGATGTAGCCCAGCTTCATCACGGCCACCTTGGTGCCCAACGTCATGGCCTCTACCTGGTCGTGGGTCACGTAGATCATGGTGGCGTCCAGGCGCTCGTGGAGCCGGGCGATCTCCACGCGCATCTGCACCCGCAGCTTGGCGTCCAGGTTGGACAGGGGCTCGTCGAACAGGAATACCTGTGGCTGGCGCACGATGGCCCGGCCCACGGCGACGCGCTGGGCCTGGCCGCCGGACAGCTCGCGCGGTCGCCGGTCCAGCAGCTCGGCTATCTCCAGCAGGTCGGCCGCCCGCTGCACGCGCTGGTCTATCTCCTGCCGCGGGTACTTGCGCAGCTTCAATCCGAAGGCCATGTTGTTATAGACAGTCATGTGGGGATAGAGTGCGTAGTTCTGGAACACCATGGCGATGTCCCTGTCCTTCGGCAGGACGTTGTTGACGAGCTGGCCGCCGATGTAGATGTCGCCCTGGGTGATGTCCTCCAGCCCGGCCACCATCCGCAGGGTGGTGCTCTTGCCGCAGCCGGACGGCCCGACCAGCACCAGCAGACTGGCGTCCTCGACCACGAGGTCCACGTCGTTGACGGCCTCTACGCCGCCCTCGTAAACCTTGGAGACGTTGACGAACTTGACTTCTGCCATGGTTGTGCCTTCCTCTGGCTTCTGGCGCCTCTACGCGCGCCTCAGCCCTTTATGGCTCCCTCCGAAATGCCGCGGATGAAGAAGCGCATGGTGAACGCGAACAACACGACCAGGGGTATGGCGGCGATGAAGTATGCCGCCATCAGCGGTCCCCATTGCTTCACATAGGCGCCTTGCAGCCGGTAGAGCCCGACCGCCAGGGGCAGCATCTCCGGGTCGCGTATGGTGATAAGCGGCAGGATGAAGTTGTTCCACTCCCCGACGAACCGCAGTATGGCCAGGGTGGAGATGATGCCGCCTGCCTGGGGGACCACCACGTGGATGATCTGCTGCAGGTGGGTGGCCCCATCTATGCGGGCGCATTCGAAGAACTCCTTCGGCATGTCCTCGATGAAGTTGCGCAGTACGTAAATGCAGATGATCTGTCCCCCGGAAGCTCCCACCACCGACAGGGCAGTGAGGCTGTTGAGCATATTGAGTTTCTTCATCAGCGTGAACAGGGGGATCAGGTTCGCCACGCCGGGCATCAGCATCAGGACGAGCACCAGCGACCATATGATGTCGCCACCCGGAACGCGGACACGACCGAACACGTAGGCTGCAAGCACGGCCACCGCCAGGCTGATCAGCGTGGCCGTGACCGCCAGGTAGACGGAGTTGGCGATGTTGACGCCCACGTTATCCCACCCGATGCTCCAGTTGCCCCACTGCGCGGGGAAAGTGGGTACCCATGGGGCGTTGTAGAACTGCTTGTTGCTCTTCAGGCTGATGACCAGCATCACGTAGAAGGGCAGGAACGTGGAGGCAAGCATCAGCCAGAGCCAGCCGTGCTTGAGCCAGACCGCGACCGGGTTCTCGGTGACCTTGCTCATCTCTCCACCCGCACGTACTTGTTGTTGATGACGGTCAGGATCAGGATGACGAAGAAGAGCAGGATGCCGATGGCGCAGGCATAGCCCGCCTTACGCTGGATGAACGCGTTGTAGTACATGTACAGGCCGGGCACCATGGCCGCTCCGCCCGGCCCGCCGGCGTCGCCCAGCAGCACCAGAATGAGCCCGAAGCCCTTCAGCACCCCGATGATCATCAGCACCAGGTTGATCCGGACCTGGGTGGCAATCAGGGGAAGCTCGATGTAGAGGAACTTGCCGAACCAGCCCACCCCGTCCAGCTCCGCGCACTCGTAAACCGAACTGGGTATCTTCTCCAGGCCCGACAGGTAGATCAGCACGCCGATGATCCCAATCCAGGGGAAGCCCCAGAAGATCAGCGCCGGCAGCACCAGCCTGTGGTCCCCCAGCCAGGCGGGATTCTCCCCCACCCGGAAGATGGCGTTGGAGACGTTCTCCACGAACACGGAGTTGACCATGGCCAGCAGGTTGAGCAAGTAGGTCGCTTTCAGCAGGCTGTTCAGCAGGCCCACGACCGGGTTGTAGAAGAACTTCCAGATCAGAAGGCCCACCATCCACGGGATGACCATGGGGATCACGAACAGCAGCCGGTAGAGGTAGCGCAGGCGGTCGCTGGTAATGCGGTGGATGACCACGGCCGTGATGATGGAGGGGATCATCTTGAACAGGCTGGCCACGAACAGGATCCCCACGATCACGAACGCCCGTCCCAGGATCGGGACGGTGAACGCCTTTCCGTAGTTCTCCAGGCCAGTGTAGGTGGCCAGCTCGTCGCCGTTCCAACGGAAGAAGCTGTAGTAGATGCCGGCGCCGGCTGGGTAGTACATGAACATGGCGATGAGCAGCACGGAGGGGAACAGGATGAGGTAGAGGGGCCAGTAGCTCTTCAGTTGGGCGAGTCTGACTCGTTCGCGCGCCATGTTCCGGTTACCTCAACGCTCCCGCTGCTGGTAGCGCCGTGCGTCCTGCACCCAGATGCGCACTTCGGTGTCTCTGGTGTTCAACTGCCCGCCGAACGCCTCGATGAGCCGTCGGTACTGCTTCAGCGGCTCGCCCGTGACGGCATCGGTGGCGCCGACGGCCCCGTTGATGCCGGCTCGACGCAGTGCAGCCGAACGCATCTGCTGGTCCAGTGTCTCCTGGATGTCGCGCATGTGGTCCTCGGCACCCTCCGGCAATCTCCTGCGGAAGGCGCTGATGTAGCGCTCCACGAACTGCTCGTACCTGTTCTGCCCGGACAGGTAGAGCGGCAGCTCCTGATTGAACGGCAACTGGGTGTTGGGGCCGTAGAGAGCGACGGTCTGGGAGTAGCCCTCTACGCGAGGGGCGAACGGCTTCAGTTCCGGCCGGGGCTCGGCTGCCAGCACGGCTGGCAGCCAGAACATGCGCCAGTTCAACTCCTGGTTGGTCGCCACCGAGCTGAGGAACTGCAGGAAGTCCAGGGTCACGTTGGGGTACTTGGAGGTCTTGGTAATGGCGAACGGGAAGTAGGCGCGCACGTCCGCCTCCGTGGGTTGGCCCCCCACGTAGGGCCCGTAGCGGGGGTTATCCTTCGAGGGCAGTGGCATGTTCTGGCGGGTCACTCCTATCTCGAACTCCGCCTGCTCAGTAAGCGATGTGTAGTCCCAACTGCCGGTGGGGATCATCCCCGCGTGGCCCTGAAGGAATAGGAACACGGCCTCGTCCCGGTCCAGGGCGGTTGCCCCGTGGGGAGAGTAGTTGGAGACCTCCTTGACCAGCTCGAAGGTGTAGCGGATGCCGGGGTCCAGGAAGCTGATGCGCCCGGAGTAGATGGCCCCCGCCGATTCCATGCTGCTCACCGTGCCGTCGTAGTCCAGGTCCAGCGGCCCCAGGTAGTGCGTGGTCATCGCCGTCCGATAGGTGTCTATGATGCGGTCAAAGGAATACTGGGACCCGGCGATCGGCACGAAGCCCTCTCCGTGCCGCTCCTTGAGTTCGCGGCAGA